>NZ_JASATC010000002.1:0-245493 GCF_038440135.1 Pseudomonas sp. OTU5201
CGGCTGTTTTTATCGTTGGTGGGGCGGGGCGTGGGGGGGACGGCCGGCGCCGGGGCGGGCGCCGGCGAAGGGCTTACCAGCCGAGTTGCTTGTTGAAACCGAGGGCGTCGTAGTAGTCGCCCTGGTAGGTGATCTTGCCGTTCTTCACGCGGATGAAACTCACGCCTTCGAACTTCAGCGGCTTGTTGGTGGCCGGGGTTTCGGCACTCCAGGCGCCGCTGTTGGTGCCGGCGAATTCCCATTGGAAGGCAATGCCGTCAGCACTGACGATGGGCTCGCTGGTCATCTTCCAGGTGAGGTTCGGCACGGCGGTGATGAACACCTTGATCACGTTGTCGCGGGCGGCGGCACGGCCTTGTTGCGGCGTACCGACGGTGGCGTCGAAGTACGCCGCGTCTTCGGCCAGGAAGCTGGCGGCCTTGTCGGCGTCGTGAGCGTTCCAGGCAGCCATGTAGCCGGCGACTATGGCCTTGGCATCGTCGGCCGCCTGGGCCATCCCGGCCATGGCGCAAAGCAGGATGAAGCTGAAATTACGCAAGGTATTACGCATTGCTCGTTCTCCTGGTGGTTATCGCGGGTACTACCTGTGGAGCATTTTTCTGTAGGGGCGATTGCCATCGCCAGGCAGGCCGAAGGCCTGCCCTCGGGTCTCCATGGGGGCAGCGGCGCTGCCCTTGGCGAATGAATTCGCTCCTACAACAGCTGGCGCGAATCTGGGCGTGCGGCGGCCAGATCAGTGCTTGAACATCACATGGCGAATGGCGGTGTAGTCCTCCAGCCCATACATGGACATGTCCTTGCCGTAGCCGGAGTGCTTGACGCCGCCGTGCGGCATTTCGCTGACCAGCATGAAATGAGTGTTGACCCAGGTGCAGCCGTACTGCAGGCGCGCGGACAGGCGGTGGGCGCGGCCGACGTCGGACGTCCAGAGGGAGGAGGCCAGGCCGTAGTCGGAATCGTTGGCCCAGGCCAGCACCTGTTCTTCGCTGTCGAATGCGGTGACCGAAACCACCGGGCCGAACACTTCGCGGCGGACGATTTCGTCGTCCTGGCGAGCGCCGGCGAGCACGGTGGGCTGGAAGAAGAAGCCCGGGCCTTCGACGCGCGCACCGCCGGTGACCACCTGGATGTGCGGCAGGGCGCTGGCGCGCTGGACGAAACCTTCGACGCGTTCCAGGTGCTGCTCGGTGATCAGCGGGCCGAGCTCGGTGGCCGGGTCGTCCTGCAGGCCGGTCTGGATGCTGCCCACCGCTTCGCCCAGTTTGGCCACGAAGCGCTCGTAGATGCCCTTCTGCGCGTAGATGCGGCAGGCGGCAGTGCAGTCTTGCCCGGCGTTGTAGAAGCCGAAGGTGCGGATGCCTTCCACGGCGGCGTCGATGTCGGCGTCGTCGAAGATAATCACCGGCGCCTTGCCACCCAACTCCATGTGCATGCGTTTCACGCTGTCGGCGGTGCCGGCGATGATGCGGCTACCGGTGGCGACCGAGCCGGTCAGCGAGACCATGCGGACTTTCGGATGGGTCACCAGCGGCTCACCGACACTCGGGCCACGGCCGAAGACCAGGTTCACCACGCCAGCGGGGAAGATCTCATTGATGAATTCGGCGAGCTTCAGTGCGGTCAGCGGGGTCTGCTCGGAGGGCTTCAGCACCACGGTGTTGCCGGCGGCGAGCGCCGGACCGAGCTTCCAGGCGGCCATCATCAGCGGGTAGTTCCACGGCGCGATGGAGGCCACTACGCCGACCGGGTCGCGGCGGATCATCGAGGTGTGGCCGGGCAAGTATTCGCCCGCGGCGGAGCCGCTCATGCAGCGGCTGGCGCCAGCGAAGAAGCGGAATACATCGGCGACGGCCGGCAGTTCGTCGTTCAGCGCGGCGGCGTAGGGTTTGCCGCAGTTCTGTGATTCCAGGCGGGCCAGTTCCTCGGCGTGAGCGTCGATGGTGTCGGCGAGTTTCAGCAGCAGGGTGGCGCGGTCCTTCGGCGGGGTTTGCGACCAGGCCGGGAAAGCGGCGTCGGCGGCCCGCACGGCGGCGTCCACCTGGGCCGGGGTGGACTCGGCGATTTCCACCAGGGCGGTGCCCAGGGACGGGTTGAGCACGGCGAGGCTGGGGCCTTCGCCGGCGACGAGCTGGCCATTGATCAGGAGCTTGGTTTGCATGGGTTAGGTCCTCGTTCGGTCTAGCCCCTCTCCCCCTGGGAGAGGGGTTGGGGTGAGGGAAATTCGGTGTGGCTCGGACTGCCCTCTCCCCCGGCCCCTCTCCCGCAAGCGGGCGAGGGGAGACAAGAAGGGGAGAGGGTGCATACAGGGCTTTACTTCCCGCTACCCGCCACGCCCTCGCCGCCCTTGGTCAGGTAGTAGGCACCGAGGATGGGCAGCATGGTCACCAGCATCACCAGCATCGCCACCACGTTGGTCACGGGGACGTCGCGCGGGCGGCTGAGCTGGTTGAGCAGCCAGATCGGCAGCGTGCGTTCGTGGCCGGCGGTGAAGGTGGTGACGATGATCTCGTCGAACGACAGCGCGAAGGCCAGCATGCCGCCTGCCAGCAGGGCCGAGCCCAGGTTCGGCAGGATGATGTGGCGGAAGGTCTGCCAGCCGTCGGCACCCAGGTCCATCGAGGCTTCGATGAGGCTGTGGGAGGTGCGGCGGAACCGCGCGATCACGTTGTTGTGGACGATCACCACGCAGAAGGTGGCGTGGCCGATGACGATGGTCAGAAGGCCTGGCTCGATGCCCAGTCCCTTGAAGGCCGAGAGCAGCGCGATGCCGGTGATGATGCCGGGCAGGGCGATTGGCAGGATCAGCATCAGTGAGATGCCTTCCTTGCCGAAGAAGCTGCGGCGGTAGAGCGCAGCCGCTGCCAGGGTACCGAGCACCACGGCGATCAGAGTGGCAATGGCAGCCACCTGCGCCGACAGCTTGATCGCTTCCAGCACGTCGGCACGGCCGAAGGCAACGCTGAACCAGTGCAGGGTGAAGCCCTGCGGCGGGAAGCTGAACGCGGCGTCTTCGGTATTGAAGGCGTACAGGAAGATAATCAGGATCGGGATGTGCAGGAATGCCAGCCCGCCCCAGGCGGCCGCTTTCAGGCCCATAGAGGCTTTGTCAGAGTGCATCGAAGGCCCCCAGGCGTTTGACGATGGACAGGTACACGGCGATCAGCACGATCGGCACCAGGGTGAAGGCAGCAGCCATGGGCATGTTGCCGATGGCGCCCTGCTGGGCGTAGACCATGCTGCCGATGAAGTAGCCCGGCGGGCCCACCAGCTGCGGCACGATGAAGTCGCCCAGGGTCAGGCTGAAGGTGAAGATCGAACCGGCGGCGATACCCGGCACCGACAGCGGCAGGATCACCTGCATGAAGGTCTGGCGCGGGTGTGCGCCGAGGTCGGCCGAAGCTTGCAGCAGCGAGGGCGGCAGGCGCTCCAGGGAAGCCTGGATCGGCAGGATCATGAACGGCAGCCAGATGTAGACGAACACCAGGAAGCGCCCCAGGTGCGAGGTCGACAGGGTGCTGCCACCCACGCCGGGCACGCCCAGCAGCAGTTCCAGCAGCGGCTGCAGGTGCAGCGCCTGGACGAACCACATCACCACGCCGCCCTTGGCCAGCAGCAGGGTCCAGGCGTAGGCCTTGACGATGTAGCTGGCCCACATGGGCATCATCACCGCGATGTAGAAGAACGCCTTGGTCTTGCCCGTGGTGTAGCGCGCCATGTAGTAGGCGATGGGGAAGGCCAGGGCGGCGCTGGCGATGGACACCGCCATGGCCATGCTCAGCGTGCGCACGATGATGTCGAAGTTGGCGGCCTGGAACAGTGCGCCAAAGTTGACCAGAGTCAGGTCCGTCGACACCGTCATGGTGAAGTCGTCGAAGGTGTAGAAACCCTGCCAGAGCAGCGTCAGCAGCGAACCCAGGTAGATGGCGCCAAACCACAGCAGCGGCGGCACCAGCAGCAGCGAGAGATACAAGGTCGGACGGCGGTAGAGCAGGCTCGACAACCTGCGCATCAGGCCATTGGCGGCGCTCGGCCGCTCGGCGTTGAGGGTCAGTTCCATGTCACGCGCCCTCGGTCAGCTGGACCATGGCATCGCGCGCCCAGCGGGCGGTAACCACCTGGCCCTGCTGGTGCAGCGGCGCGGCGTCCTGCCACTGGCTGTTGGCCAGGCTGACGCAGAGGTTCTGGCCGTTATCCAGACGGATCTCATAGCGGGTGGCAGCGCCCTGGTACTGGATGTCGTGAAGCAGGCCGCTGATCTCCACATCGCTGCCGTTGTGCTCGCCGCTGGCGAAGCGGATGTGCTCGGGGCGGATGGAGAAGGGCTGGTCGGTGCCGGTGAGCTGGCGGGCCAGGTCGCCACGCAGGACGTTGGAGGTGCCCACGAATTCCGCAACGAAGGGTGTGGCCGGCTTCATGTACAGGTTGCGTGGGGTGTCCACCTGTTCGATGCGGCCCTTGTTGAATACGGCCACGCGATCGGACATGGACAGTGCCTCGCCCTGGTCGTGGGTGACGAAGATGAAGGTGATGCCGAGCTGGCGCTGCAGCTTTTTCAGCTCGCTCTGCATCTGTTCGCGCAGCTTGAGGTCCAGCGCGCCCAGCGGCTCGTCCAGCAGCAGCACGCGCGGACGGTTGACCAGGGCGCGAGCCAGGGCCACGCGCTGGCGCTGGCCACCAGACAGCTGCGCGGGCTTGCGGTCGCCGTAACCGGCCAGGGCGACCATCCCCAGGGCTTCCTCAGCGCGGGCCAGGCGCTCGGCGCGGGCCACGCCTTTTACCTTCAGACCATAGGCGACGTTGTCGCGCACGTTCATGTGCGGGAACAGGGCGTAGTCCTGGAACACGGTGTTCACATCGCGCTCGTACGGTGGCAGGCCGGCGGCCTCTTCACCGTGGATGCGGATGGAGCCCGAGGTGGGTTGCTCGAAGCCGGCGATCAGGCGCAGGCAGGTGGTCTTGCCCGAGCCCGAGGGGCCGAGCATGGAGAAGAACTCGCCGTCCTTGATATCGATGGATACCCGGTCGACGGCCTTGACCTCGCCGAACTGGCGGGAAACCTGGGTGAACTGGACAGCAAGAGTCATGGTGCGGTGCTCCAGTGACGCGAAAAAAGACAAGACTTGGGCGGGGCTTCGCGGTGGAAGCCCTGCGGGAATTTCAGATGGTGTGGACAAACGCCCTCTCCCAGAGGGAGAGGGGAGGTTTCATCGTGCTAGGGGCTGGACTGAGCGAGCGGCCTGAGGGCAAGGCGCCCCGCAGCGAGGCGCGAGACATACCTTCTGGTAGGCGAAGCGCCGAGTGAGGACGCAACGCCGCCATCAGGTCGCGCAGCCAGTTCAGCGACCGCCCATGATCGCGATGTAGTCCTGCGTCCAACGGCTATAGGGCACGAACTTGCCGCCCTCGGCCTGCGGGGTCTTCCAGAAGGCGATCTTGTCGAACTGGTCATAGCCGTTGGTGGCACAACCCTCGGCACCGAGCAGGGCGCTGGCCTTGCAGCCGGCGGGCACGGCCGGCAGGGCGCCGAACCAGGCGGAGACGTCGCCCTGGACTTTGGGTTCGAGCGACCAGTTCATCCACTTGTAGGCGCAGCTCGGGTGCTTGGCCTCGGCGTGCAGCATGGTGGTGTCGGCCCAACCGGTGACGCCTTCCTTCGGGAACACGGTGGCGACTGGCTGGCCTTCGGCTTTCAGGGTGTTGGCCATGTAGCCCCAGGTGCTGGAGGCGGCCACGCCTTCGTTCTTGAAGTCGCTCATCTGCACGGTCGCGTCGTGCCAATAACGGTGCACCAGGCCGTGTTGCTTGCGCAGCAGGTCGAGCACGGCGGCGTACTGCGCTTCGGTCAGTTGGTAAGGGTCCTGGATGCCCAGTTCCGGTTTGGCGGATTTCAGGTAGAGGGCGGCGTCGGCAATGTAGATCGGGCCGTCGTAGGCCTGCACGCGGCCCTTGTTGGCTTTGCCGTCGGCCAGTTGCTGGGGCTCGAACACCGCGCTCCAGCTGTCCGGCGCCTGCTTGAAGGCCTTGGTGCTGTACATGAGCAGGTTCGGGCCCCACTGGTAGGGCGTACCGTAGGATTTACCCTCGACGGTGAACCAGGGCGCGTCCTTCAGGCGTGGGTCGAGGTTCTTCAGATTGGGAATCAGGTCCGGATTGATCGGCTGTACGCGCTTGCCGTAGATCAGGCGCAGCGAGGCGTCGCCGGAGGCGGTGACCAGGTCATAGCCGCCCTTGGTCATCAGGCTGACCATCTCGTCGGAGGTGGCGGCGGTCTTCACGTTGACCTTGCAGCCGGTGTCTTTCTCGAACTGGGTGACCCAGTCGTAGTTCTTGTCCGACTCGCCGCGCTCGATGTAGCCGGGCCAGGCGATGATGTCGAGCTGGCCTTCGCCGGCGCCGACTTGTTTCAGGGCTTCGGCGGCCTGCAGGCTGCCGCTGGCGAGGATGGCGGTGGCCACTGCGCTGAGCAGGGCGGTTTTGCGCACGGACATGTTGTTCCCTCTTTTTCGTTATTGGTCGGGGCAGATGAAGCAGGCTGGTGCGTTCTTGTTCTCTTAAAAATCAGTGCCGTGACGGGCCATGATGTGTCGCACCACGCTGTAGTCCTGCAACGAATCGCTGGACAGGTCCTTGCCGTAGCCGGAGCGCTTGAGCCCGCCGTGGGGCATTTCGCTCGCCAGCATGAAATGGGTGTTGATCCAGGTGCAGCCGTACTGCAGGCGTGCGGCGACCTGCATGGCCTTGTCCAGGTTCTGGGTCCAGACGGAGGAGGCCAGGCCGTACTCGGAGTCGTTGGCCCAGTCCACGGCCTGGGCAAGGTCGTCGAACCGGGTGACGGTGACCACCGGGCCGAAGACTTCGCGCTGGACGATCTCGTCCTGCTGCTTGCAGCCGGCCAGGAGGGTTGGCTGGTAGTAGAAACCCGCGCCTGAATGCACGGCGGCGCCGGTGACCCGTTCGATGTGCGGTTGGCCCAGGGCGCGCTCGACGAAGCTGGCCACGCGGTCGCGCTGGCGCGCGCTGATCAGTGGGCCGATTTCATTGTCCTGATCGCGCTTGCGGGCGAAGCGCAGGCTGGCCACGGCCTCGCCCAGTTCGCTCACCAGACGGTCGTGGATGCCGGCCTGGGCGTAGAGGCGGCAGGCGGCGGTGCAGTCCTGGCCGGCGTTGTAGTAGCCGTGGGTACGCACACCCTGGACCACGGCATCGATGTCGGCGTCGTTGCAGACGATCACCGGCGCCTTGCCGCCCAGTTCCAGATGGGTGCGCTTCAGGGTGCGGGCGGCGCTCTGCAGGATCTTCTGGCCGGTGACGATATCGCCGGTGAGCGACACCATGCGCACGCGCGGGTGGCTCACCAACTGGCTGCCAACACTGTCGCCACCGCCGCAGAGGATATTGATCACCCCCGGCGGGAGGATTTCCGCGAGGGCCGGTGCCAGCGCCAGAATGGACAGCGGAGTGTGTTCGGAAGGCTTGAAGATCAGGGTATTACCGGCGGCCAGCGCCGGCGCGATCTTCCAGGCCGCCATCATCAGTGGGTAGTTCCAGGGCGCGATGGAGGCGACCACGCCCACGGGATCGCGGCGCACTAGACTGGTGTGGCCAGGCACGTACTCGCCAGCGAGCTGGCCCTGCTGGCAGCGCACCGCGCCGGCGAAGAAGCGGAACACGTCGGCGGTGGCGGGGATGTCGTCCTGGCGCGCCAGGTGCAGCGGCTTGCCACAGTTCAGGGCTTCCAGGTGGGACAGTTGGTCGGCGCGTTTTTCGATGGCATCGGCGATGGCCAGCAGGGCGGCGGCACGTTGCGCGGGGGTGGTGCGCGACCAACGGGGGAAGGCGCGGTTAGCGGCGGCGACGGCGGCTTCCACCTGCTCGATGGACGCTTCGGCAATGGCTACCAGGGTTTCGCCGCTGGCGGGGTTGATGATCGGCTCGGCCAGCCCTTCGCCGGTGACGAGCTG
Organism: Pseudomonas sp. OTU5201; assembly: GCF_038440135.1. NCBI lineage: Bacteria > Pseudomonadati > Pseudomonadota > Gammaproteobacteria > Pseudomonadales > Pseudomonadaceae > Pseudomonas > Pseudomonas sp. OTU5201. The sequence continues at coordinate 7,962 of NZ_JASATC010000002.1, forward strand.
GCCGTCGATCAGCAGTTCGGTGTGCAGGGTCGGTGTGCTGGCGGCGCCGGTCATCTTGCTGGCTCGTTTCTTCTCGGGTTTTTGTTCTTCAGTCATCCCGGTGCTCCCTGGGTGGGCCCGGCATGCCTCTGCTTATGGGGAGCAGAGACTAGAGGTCGGGCCTGGGGTCGACAAATTCTAAATATTGAAAGTTGCATTCGATTAAATCGAAGGCCTGCGGTTGTTCGGCTGTTCCCGCGCCACGGTGAGGAAAGGGTCTACCAGGGGCGGGCGGGCGGTACCGCGCCGCCAGGCCAGGCCCACGTCCAGCGGCGCACCCAGGTCCACCAGCGGGCGGGCCTCGATGATGTCGCCCTCCAGCGACCACGGGCGGTAGGTCATGTCCGGCTGGATCGATAGGCCGAGGCCCGCTGCCACCAGGCTTCGCACCGCTTCCACCGAAGCGGTGCGCAAGGTCACCTGGGGCGTGAGCCCGGCGCGGGACCAGATGCGCTGGGTGTGCAGCCCCATCTCGTCGGCGTTGAGCTGGATCAGCGGCTCGCCGGACACGTCCGCCAGGCTGATGCTGTCGCGCTCCAGCAGCGGGTGCTGGGCAGGCAGCCAGAGGCGGTGCGGCGAATGGGTCAGTACCTCGGTCTGCAGGGCGTGGCGGTCTTCCAGGTTGGAGAGAATCAGCACGCCTACATCGATCTCGCCGCTGACCAGCAAATGCTCGATGTAGGGACGCTCGTCTTCGACCACCCGGGTTTTCACGTTGGGATAGGCGCGCTGGAAACGGGTGATGAGGTCGGCCAGGTAGTAACCGGCCACCAGGCTGGTCACACCGATGGTGAGGCTGCCCGCCACCTGGTCGGTGCTTTGCTGCAGGCTGCGCTTGGCGTTTTCCACCGTCGCCAGGATCAGGTGCGCCTGACGCAGGAACTGATGCCCCTGATGGGTCAGGGACATGCCCTTGGCGTGGCGATTGAACAGGCTGACGCCGATCTCTTCCTCCAGTTGCTGGATGGCCAGGGTCAGGGTTGATTGGGAAATGAACACCGCCTGGGCCGCGGCGGAGATGGACCCGGTCTCGGCAACGGCGATGAAGTGGCGGATCTGGCGAAGGGTCATCATGGGCGGGGTTCGCGTCTGGATGGCGGCTGATGGATAGGGAATATCGAAATCTTAACGAGCGTTTCGCTTTTTTAGATGGAATCCGTCAATCCCGCCACCTTTCGGACCCGCAGCAATATCTCGAAGCACACTGCGAACTGCCGCGGGGAATCCCAACGGCTAGAGTCGGTCGATCTTTGGGTTCGGACTTATTTGGAGGCTTCGATGAATACCCGCGGACTGCTCGACCAACTGCTCAAATCCGGCCAGGACCTGCTGCAACAGAAAGCCGGCGGCAAATCGGGAGGCTTCTCGGGCGGTAAGTCCGGCAACGGAGACCTCGGAAGTCTGCTCAAGGGGGCGGGCGGTGGCGCCCTGGCGGCAGGCGCCCTGGGCCTTCTGCTGGGCAACAAAAGTGCGCGCAAACTGGGCGGCAAGGCGCTGACCTATGGTGGCCTGGCTGCGCTTGGCGTGCTGGCGTACAAGGCTTATGGCAACTGGCAGGCCCAGCAGGCGAACGCGCCAACAACCGAACCGCAGACCCTCGATCGCCTGCCTGCGCCTCAGGCCGAGCAGCACAGCCAGGCCATCCTCAAGGCGCTGGTGGCGGCGGCCAAGGCCGATGGCCATGTGGATGCCCGTGAACGCCAGCTAATAGAAGAAGAACTGGGCAAGCTGACCCAGGACGCGGAACTCCACCGCTGGCTGGACGCCGAACTGAACAAGCCACTGGACCCGGCCGACGTGGCTCGTGCGGCCACCACCCCGGAAATGGCCGCCGAGATGTACCTGGCCAGCGTGCTGATGGTGGACGAAGAGCACTTCATGGAGCGTGCCTACCTGGAAGAACTGGCTCGTCAGCTGCGGCTCGAACCGGGGCTCAAGATCGAGCTGGAGCGGCAGGTTCGACAAGAGCTGGCCTGACGGGTACTCGGTAGTGGGGGCGAACCGATCCGTGATCGAAATCGCTCCCATGGCGACTGTCCATCAACGCATACCCTGCAAACCGGAAACTTTCTGCCAAACTCCCCAAAGCTGCGCGCCGCCGGCTTTCTGGCGACGTAAATCTACGTCCTTTTGGAGCTTGCGGGCGCCCTGGCTTGTTCACTAGAGTCGCGGCCAATGGCCCGGCGACACTGAGAATTCGGGCACTGGTAACGGGGAAGATTTGTGAAGAACTGGACTGTTCGCTTGCGTATCCAGGCAAGTTTCGCGGTGATCATCGCCATCATGTTGCTGATGGCCGGCATGTCCTACCTGCAGCTGAGGAACATCGAGCTCGAAGGCGAGCGGGTGCTGAAGGACTCCGTGCCGGGCATGTACTACATCAGCAAGATCCGCAGCGGCTGGACCGACAATCTTCTGCGTACCCAGGCGCTGCTTCAAAGCGATGGCGTTTCGGGCGGCACCATCTATCACACCGACCGCAAGGACCTGGACGAGAGTAATACCGCGCTGGATGAGCTGATCAAGGGCTACGAGAGCACCATCAGCGACGAGGGCGATCGCGAGGACTTCGAGGCCTTCGAGGCAATCCGCAAGGCGTACGCGACGCACCAGGCCACGGTGCTGGAAGCGTTGAAGGAAAGCCGGCCGGATGAGGCCCGCGTCACGTTCGAAACTGCACTTGTGGAGCAGTGGAGCGAAGGACGCACGCAGCTCAATGACCTGATCGAAGGCAACCGCAACAGGAGCGAGCAATCGATCACCGAGATCGTCGCCTCGGTGCGCAATGCCGAGCGCAGCATGCTCCTGGCCATGATGCTGGCGGTTGCGGCCGCCGTCGTCTGCGGCTTGCTGCTGCTGCGGGCTATCACCCGCCCGGTCAGCGGGATCGTCGAAACGCTCCGGGTCATGGGCGGCGGCGACTTGTCGACGCGCCTCGACCTCAAGCGCAAGGACGAATTCAATGCCATCGAGACCGGCTTCAACAGCATGGCCGACGAGCTCAAGGCCCTGGTAGCCCAGGCTCAGCGTTCCGCTGTGCAGGTCACCACTTCGGTGACCGAGATCGCTGCCACGTCCAAGCAGCAGCAGGCGACCGCCACCGAAACCGCCGCCACCACCACCGAGATCGGCGCCACGTCGCGGGAAATCGCCGCGACCTCCCGCGATCTGGTCCGTACCATGACCGAGGTATCCGGTACCGCCGAGCAGACGTCCATCCTCGCCGGCTCCGGCCAACTGGGCCTGGCGCGCATGGAGGACACCATGCACCAGGTGATGGGCGCCGCCGAGCTGGTGAACGCCAAGCTGGCGATCCTCAATGAGAAGGCCGGCAACATCAACCAGGTGGTTACCACCATCGTCAAGGTGGCTGACCAGACCAACCTGCTGTCCCTCAATGCCGCCATCGAGGCGGAGAAGGCCGGCGAATATGGCCGTGGATTCGCCGTGGTGGCCACCGAGGTGCGCCGCCTGGCTGACCAGACTGCCGTGGCGACCTACGACATCGAACAGATGGTGCGCGAAATCCAGTCGGCGGTGTCCGCCGGGGTCATGGGCATGGACAAGTTCTCCGAGGAAGTGCGCCGCGGCATTGCCGAAGTGGGGCAGGTGGGTGAGCAGCTGTCGCAGATCATCCAGCAGGTGCAGGCCCTGGCGCCGCGGGTGCAGATGGTCAACGAGGGCATGCAGGCCCAGGCCACTGGCGCCGAGCAGATCAACCAGGCCCTGGTGCAATTGGGCGAGGCTACGGGGCAGACGGTGGAATCGCTGCGCCAGGCCAGTTCTGCCATTGACGAACTGAATCTCGTGGCCAACGGCCTGCGAACCGGCGTCAGCCGCTTCAAGGTCTGAGTCGGCGCCATGTGTCCAAGCCTAACCCGCGCCCCGGTTCGTACGGCCAGGGGCAGGCTCTACCTGCAGTTCCGCATGGGCGGCGACCGCTATGCACTGGATGTTCATGAGGTGGTCGAGGTGCTACCCCTGCGGCAGTTGAAGCAACTGCCTGAGGCGCCGGCCTGGGTTGCCGGGGTGTTTTCTCACCGCGGTGTGCTGGTTCCCGTGCTCGACCTCGGTGTACTCGCCTTCGGCCAGCCGGCGCAGTTGCGAACCAGCACTCGCCTGGTGCTGGTGCAGTACCCCCTGGCGGGCCAACCGCGATGGCTCGGGCTGATCCTCGAACAGGCCACCGATACCCTGCGCTGCCGTCCTGACGAGTTCTGCGATTACGGTTTGGAGCCGCGCGATGCACGCTACCTGGGGCCGGTCTACCAAGGCCCTGATGGCCTGGTGCAGCACATCCGCGTGGCCGATCTGCTGTCGGACGAAGTCCGCGCGCTGCTCTTCCCAGCGGCGGAGGGGGCGGCATGATCGAGCGCTTCGAAACCCTGTTGAAGGTCCGCATCGGCCTGGAGGCGGAGTCCGTCGGCCGGGTGGTCATCGAGCGTGCGGTACGCCAGCGCATGGGCGCCTGCGGCAGCCGCGACGAAGATGCCTACTGGACCACCCTAAACGCTTCGCCAGGTGAGCAGCAGGCGCTGGTCGAGGCCGTGGTGGTGCCGGAAACCTGGTTTTTCCGCTATCCCGAATCCTTCGCCGCCCTCGGCCGCCTGGCCTTCGAGCGGCTGCCGGAGCTGGCGGGGGGGCGTCCCTTGCGCATCCTCAGCCTGCCCTGTTCCACGGGGGAGGAGCCGTTTTCCATCGTCATGGCGCTGCTGGATGCCGGGCTCGCGCCGGGGTTGTTCCAGGTGGACGCGGTGGACGTCAGCGAGCGGGTGCTGGAACGGGCGCGCCAGGGTATCTATGGACGCAACTCGTTCCGTGGCGACGACCTGGGCTTTCGCGAGCGCTATTTCCTGCCCACCGGGGAGGGCTACGCCCTGACCCGGCAGGTGGGGGCCAAGGTTCGCTTCATGCGTGGCAACCTGCTGGACCCCGGCCTGCTCGCCGGGGAGGCACCCTACGATTTCGTCTTCTGCCGCAACCTGCTGATCTACTTCGACCGCCCGACCCAGAGTGCTGTGCTGGAGGTGCTCAAGCGACTGATGCAGCGTGACGGCGCCATGTTCATCGGCCCGGCCGAGGCTAGCCTGCTGAGCCAGCAGGGTATGCAACCGCTGGCTTATCCACAGGCCTTCGTGTTTCGTCATGCGCCGCCCCAGGCGATTGCCAGGCCGGCCAAGGCCCGTGTCCCGGTAGCTGCACCGACGGTGGTGGCGCCGTTACCCAGCCGTGCTCCGGCCCGACCGCGCCCGCCACTGCCGAAACCCGAGCAGCTCAAGGACGCGTCCGAAGGGGCTGGGCGCGACGCGGACCTGGCGAACATCGCCAGCCTGGCCAACAGCGGTCGCAGCGAAGACGCGCGCGCCGCCTGCGAGGCCTTTCTGAACGCCCACGGCCCCTCTGCCGACGCCTTCTACTGGCTCGGCCTGCTCAGCGATGTAGCCGGCAAGGTCGATGAAGCCCAGGACAATTACCGCAAGGCGCTTTACTTGCAGCCGCAGCATGCCGAGGCGCTGGCCCACCTGGCGGCGCTGCTCGCTGCCCGCGGCGACCGGGCCGGCGCACAACGCCTGCAGCAGCGCGCCAATCGGGGACTGAACAACCATGGCTGATAACCGACTGCCTCTGATCGCCAGCGACCAGTTGCCGGCGGTGGACGACTGCTGGAATCGCATCGGAGTGCATGGCGACAAGTCTTGCGAACGTCTGGCCATCCATGTGCATTGCCGTAATTGCGAGGTGCATGCGGTGGCCGCCACCTTGCTGCTCGACCGCTACGCACTGATCCGTGAGGACGCTGCTGCGGTTCCCGCTGACCAGCCCGAGGAGGATGCACGCGAGCGTCGCTCAACGCTGGTATTCCGTCTGGGAGAGGAGTGGCTGGGCCTGGCGACCCGCTGCCTGGTGGAGGTGGCGGCCATCAATCCTATCCACTCGCTGCCGCACCAGCGCTCCCTGGCCTTGCTGGGCGTGACCAATGTGCGCGGTGCCCTGGTGGCGTGCCTGTCCTTGAGCGAACTGCTGGGGCTGGAGAAGGGCAGTGAAGTGAGCGGTGAGCGCCGCGTGGTACCCCGGTTGCTGATCTTCGCCAGCCAGGGCGGTCCGCTGGTGGCGCCGGTGGATGAAGTGGATGGTATCCACGGCATTCCCCTGGACGCGATGGTTGATCCCGGACGTACCCCGGATCTGGCCGCACGCCAGTTCGCCTCGGGTGTGGTGCAGTGGCGAGGCCGCAGCATCACGCTGCTGGATGAAGGTCTGCTGCTGCAGGCCATGGCAAGGAGCCTGGCATGACCCCGGACCAGATGCGCGACGCATCCCTGCTGGAGCTGTTCCGCCTGGAGGCGGAGGCCCAGACCCAGGTACTCAATATCGGATTGCTGGTACTGGAGCGCAATCCGACGCAAGCCGACCAACTGGAAGCCTGCATGCGCGCGGCCCATTCCCTGAAGGGGGCAGCACGCATCGTCGGGCTCGATGCCGGGGTGCGGGTCGCCCATGTGATGGAAGACCTGCTGGAAGCCGCGCGCCAGGGCCACGTGCGGCTTCAACCGGACAGTATCGACGCGCTGCTGCAGGGCTCCGACCTTCTGCTGCGCATCGGCAGTGAGGCGGACTGGGCGGAGAATGCCGGCCGCGAGAGCATCGAGGCGCTGATCGCCCGATTGCAAGGCGGCCCCGGTGAGACACCGTCGCCACCGCCCCAGGCGCTTATCGAGCCGGTCCTGCTCGAGTCAGTCGCCCCTGAGGCGCCGATGCCGGAGCCCGCGCGTCGCGAGGTCGAAACGCCCGGCCCCGTGGACAATGGCACCGAGGCCCGCGACCGGGTGCTGCGGGTTAGCGCCGAGCGCCTCGATCACTTGCTGGATATCTCCAGCAAGTCGCTGGTGGAGTTCCAGCGCATCAAGCCGCTGAATGACGCGCTGCACCGCCTCAAACGCCTCCAGGCCAGCGCCAGTCGTGCCCTGGATGTGGCCCGGGAGTCGGTACTGGACGGCACCCTCGACCCGCAGGCCCAGGTGATGCTCGGTGAGGCTCGGCAACTGCTCGGTGAGTGCCAACAGGTGCTCGCCAGCCATATGGCTGATTTCGACGAATTCGGTTGGCAAGGTGGCCAGCGCGCCCAGTTGCTCTACGACGCCGCCCTGGCCTCGCGCATGCGGCCCTTTGCCGACGTGCTGTCCGGCCAGGCGAGGATGGTCCGTGACCTGGGGCGCTCGCTGGGCAAGCCGGTACGGCTTGAGGTGAGCGGTGAAACCACCCAGGTCGACCGCGATGTGCTGGAGCGCCTGGAGGCGCCGCTCACCCACCTGCTGCGCAACGCGGTGGATCACGGTATCGAGAGCCCGCAGGTTCGCCAGCGGCTGGGCAAGCCGGAAGAGGGCGTGATCCGTCTGCATGCCCGTCACCATGCCGGCATGCTGCTGCTGGAGCTGGCCGACGATGGCGCCGGCGTGGATCTGGAGCGCCTGCGTGATGCGGTGGTTGCCCGCCAGTTCGCCAGCCTCGAGACCGCCACGCGGATGACCGAGGAGGAGTTGCTCGCCTTCCTCTTCCTGCCCGGCTTCAGCATGCGTGAACAGGTGACCGAGGTGTCCGGACGCGGTGTCGGCCTGGATGCGGTGCAGCACATGGTGCGCCAGTTGCGCGGCGGCGTACGCATGGAGCAGCGCAGCGGGCAGGGCGCGACCTTCCACATCGAAGTGCCACTGACCCTGTCCGTGGTGCGCAGCCTGGTGGTGGAGGTGGGCGGCGAGGCCTATGCCTTCCCGTTGGCCCATATCGAACGCATGACCCGGCTGCAGCACGAAGACATCGTCCAGCTCGAAGGCCGCCAGCATTTCTGGCACGAGGGCCGGCACGTGGGGCTGATCTCGGCCAGCCAGATTCTCCAGTGCGCCGAGGGCAAGCGTGACGAGGCCGGCATCCCGGTGGTGCTGATCAGCGAGCGCGATACCCGCTACGGCGTGGCCGTGGAACGTTTCATCGGCGAGCGCACGCTGGTGGTGATGCCGCTGGACCCGCGCCTGGGCAAGGTCCAGGACCTGTCCGCCGGGGCGTTGCTGGACGATGGCCGGCCGGTGCTGATTCTCGATGTCGAGGACCTGCTGAAATCCGTCGGCAAACTGCTCGGCAGTGGCCGCCTGGAAAAGGTCGATCGCACCGGCCGCCAGGGAGCCGGTGCCCAGCGCAAGCGCGTGCTGGTGGTGGACGATTCCCTCACTGTGCGCGAACTGGAGCGCAAGCTGCTGGCCGGCCGCGGATACGACGTGGCGGTGGCCGTAGACGGCATGGATGGATGGAACGCCCTGCGTTCCGAGCATTTCGACCTGTTGATCACCGATATCGACATGCCGCGCATGGACGGTATCGAGTTGGTCACCCTGGTGCGCCGTGATAATCGTCTGCAGTCCCTGCCGGTGATGGTGGTGTCCTACAAGGACCGTGAAGAGGACCGACGTCGCGGCCTGGATGCCGGCGCCGACTATTATCTGGCGAAGGCCAGCTTCCATGACGAAGCGTTGCTGGATGCGGTCGTCATGCTGATTGGGGAGGCGCAAGGGTGAGGATAGGGATAGTCAACGACATGCCCCTGGCCGTGGAAGCGCTGCGCCGGGCCCTGGCCCTGGAGCCGGCGCACCAGATTGCCTGGGTGGCGGGCAATGGTGCGGAAGCGGTGGAGTGCTGCCGTCGGGATGTGCCGGATGTGGTGCTGATGGACCTGTTGATGCCGGTGATGGATGGGGTCGAGGCGACGCGGCAGATCATGGCCCGCAGCCCATGCGCCATCCTCATCGTGACGGTGGATATCGAACAGAACGTGCACCGGGTGTTCGAGGCCATGGGCCATGGCGCTGTGGATGCGGTGAACACGCCCGGGCTCGGCAGCGGCCAGGCCCGGGAAGCGGCCCAGTTGCTGCGCAAGATCCAGAATATCGGCTGGCTCATGGGCCAGCGTGACAACCGCGGCCGTGGCGCCACCGAACCACGGGCCCAACGCAGCGGCAGCCAGCGCCTGGTGGCTATCGGCGCATCCGCGGGTGGCCCGGCCTCCCTGGCGCAGTTGCTCAAGCAGTTGCCGGAAAACTTCTCGGCGTCGGTGGTGCTGGTGCAGCATGTGGATGAAGTCTTCGCCGCTGGCATGGCCGACTGGCTGGCCAGCGAATCCCGCCTGCCGGTGCGCCTGGCGCGGGAAGGTGAGCCACCGCAGCCGGGAACCATCCTCCTGGCCGGCACCAACAATCACTTACGGCTGATGCGCAATGGCGAGTTGGCCTACACCGCCGAACCCACCAGCCATGTATACCGGCCGTCCATTGACGTGTTCTTTGACAGCCTGGTGGAGCACTGGAAGGCCGACGCCATCGGTGTGCTGCTCACTGGCATGGGGCGGGACGGTGCCGAGGGACTCAAGCGCATGCGCGGCCGGGGGTTCCTGACCATCGCCCAGGACCAGGCCAGCTGCGCCGTCTATGGCATGCCCAAGGCCGCCGCCGCGATTGGTGCGGCGGTGGAAATACTAGCCCTGGAGCGCATCGCGCCCCGGTTGGTCGAAGCGTTCGGATGAAATTCACCTCAGGCCCGTGTGCCCGGAGAGCGTTATGCAATACCCCTATCGCAGCCATATGGACATGACCCCGGTGGAGCCTTCGGCAATGGTGCTGCTGGTCGATGACCAGGCCATGGTCGGTGAAACGGTGCGTCGGGCACTGATGGCCGAGGCAGGCATCGATTTTCATTTTTGCGCCGACCCGCTTCAGGCGGTTGCCGTCGCCTTGCAGATCAAGCCCACGGTCATCCTCCAGGACCTCGTGATGCCCGGCGTCGACGGCCTGAGCCTGCTTTCCGAGTACCGCGCCGTGCCGGCCCTGCGCGACGTACCGATCATCGTCCTGTCGACCAAGGAAGAACCCACGGTGAAGAGTGCTGCCTTCGCCGCCGGTGCCAACGACTATCTGGTCAAGCTGCCCGATGCCATCGAACTGGTGGCGCGTATCCGTTACCACTCCCGCTCCTACATCGCCTTGCAGCAACGCGACGAGGCCTACCGTGCCCTGCGGGAAAGCCAGCAGCAGCTACTGGAAGCCAACCTGGTGCTGCAGCGCCTGATGAACTCCGATGGCCTGACCGGCCTGTCCAACCGTCGCCACTTCGACGAGTACCTGGACATGGAATGGCGCCGTGCCCTGCGCGAGCAGAGCGAGCTGTCGCTGCTGATGATCGATGTCGACCACTTCAAGAGCTACAACGACAACTTTGGTCATGTGGCCGGTGACGAGGCCCTGCGCCGGGTAGCCGATGCGATTCGCGCGTGCTGCAGTCGCGCCACCGACCTTGCCGCACGCTACGGCGGAGAGGAGTTCACCATGGTCCTGCCAGGCACGGCCGCTGGCGGTGCGCGCCTGCTGGCCGAGAAGGTGCGACGCACGGTGGAGGCACTGGGCATCCGCCACGAATTGCCGACGCCGGGTTCGGTGCTGAGCATCAGCATCGGTGTAGCCACCCTCATCCCCAAGGCCGGCCAGCCTTCCCTGGTGCTGGTGGACATGGCTGACCAGGGGCTCTACCAGGCGAAGCACAATGGCCGCAATCAGGTAGCGATGGTGGTGGCGGAGGCGAAACCCTGACCGCTAACGATAGCGTGAGCAGGTTCTGGCGAGGGGAGGGTGGCGTATGGGCTCCGCGCGTCGCCAGATCGGGGCAAATCGCGGCTGGCATGCTGCCGGCCTCCAGTGACTCGGGTATACTCGCCGGCTTTTCCGAAAGTTTTGCCAGCGAGAGCTTCCGCCATGGAAATCAACCCGATTCTGAACAGCATCAAGGACCTCTCCGATCGCACCCTGTCTATTCGGGGGTATCTTTGACTACGATCAGAAGCATGATCGTCTCGTCGAAGTAAACCGCGAACTCGAAGATTCCAACGTCTGGAACAACCCCGAATACGCCCAGAATCTCGGCCGCGAACGCGCCCAGCTGGCGCAGATCGTCGAAACCCTGGACGACCTGACCGGCGGCCTCGCCGATTCCCGCGACCTGCTGGACATGGCGGTCGAGGAGAACGACGAAAGTGCAGTGAACGACGTTGCTGCCGAAGTCGAGCGCCTGCGCGAGATCCTCGAGAAGCTGGAATTCCGCCGCATGTTCAGCGGCGAGATGGACATGAACAACGCCTACCTGGACATCCAGGCCGGCTCCGGCGGCACCGAAGCCCAGGACTGGGCCAACATGCTGCTGCGCATGTACCTGCGCTGGGCCGACAAGCGCGGCTTCGACGCCACCATCATCGAACTGTCCGAAGGCGAAGTCGCCGGCATCAAGGGCGCCACCGTCCATGTGAAGGGCGAGTATGCCTTTGGCTGGCTGCGCACCGAGATCGGCGTGCATCGCCTGGTGCGCAAGAGCCCCTTCGACTCCGGCAACCGCCGCCACACCTCGTTCACCGCGGTGTTCGTCTCGCCGGAAATCGATGACAACATCGAAATCGAGATCAACCCGTCCGACCTGCGCATCGACACCTACCGCTCCTCCGGCGCGGGCGGTCAGCACGTGAACACCACCGACTCTGCGGTGCGTATCACCCACGTACCGACCAACACCGTGGTGGCGTGCCAGAACGAGCGCTCCCAGCACGCCAACAAGGACACCGCCATGAAGATGCTGCGGGCCAAGTTGTACGAGCAGGAGATGCAGAAGCGCACCGCCGCCTCGCAGGCGCTGGAAGACACCAAGTCCGATATCGGCTGGGGCCACCAGATCCGTTCCTATGTACTCGACCAGTCGCGGATCAAGGATCTGCGTACCGGCGTCGAGCGCAGCGACTGCGACAAGGTGCTGGACGGCGATATCGACGAATACCTCGAGGCCAGCCTTAAACAAGGCCTGTAAACAGCATCCTGTAGGAGCGAGCTTGCTCGTGACCCCGTCGAAGAGCTTCGCGAGCAAGCTCGCTCCTACCAGTAACTCATTTAAATTTGACGCCAGGCAGATAGAACGACCATGAGCGACCAACAACTCGACCAGCACGAACTGCAACAGGAAGAAAACAAGCTGATCGCCCAACGCAAGGAAAAACTTGCTGCCGTGCGTGAAGCCAAGGCCATCGCCTTCCCCAATGACTTCCGCCGCGACAACTACTTCGCGGACCTGCAGAAAGAGTACGCCGACAAGACCAAGGAAGAGCTGGAAGCAGCCGCTATCCCGGTCAAGGTCGCCGGTCGCATCATGCTCAACCGTGGTTCCTTCATCGTCCTGCAGGACAGCAGCGGCCGTCTGCAGGTCTACGTCAACCGCAAGACCCTGCCCGAAGAGACCCTGGCCGAGATCAAGACTTGGGACCTGGGCGACATCATCGGCGCCGAAGGCACCCTGGCCCGTTCCGGCAAGGGCGACCTGTACGTCGAGATGACCAGCGTGCGCCTGCTGACCAAGTCGCTGCGCCCGCTGCCGGACAAGCACCACGGCCTGACCGACACCGAGCAGCGCTATCGCCAGCGTTACGTCGACCTGATCGTCAACGAGGAAACCCGCAACACCTTCCGCGTGCGTTCCCAGGTGATCGCCCACATCCGCCGCTTCCTCAGTGACCGCGGTTTCCTCGAAGTGGAAACCCCGATGCTGCAGACCATCCCCGGTGGCGCGGCGGCCAAGCCGTTTGCGACCCATCACAATGCGCTGGACATGGCCATGTTCCTGCGTATCGCGCCGGAGCTGTACCTCAAGCGTCTGGTGGTCGGTGGTTTCGAGAAGGTCTTCGAGATCAACCGCAACTTCCGTAACGAAGGCGTTTCGACCCGGCACAACCCCGAGTTCACCATGCTCGAGTTCTACCAGGCTTACGCTGACTACGAAGACAACATGGACCTGACCGAGGAGCTGTTCCGCGAGCTGGCCCAGGCGGTGCTCGGCAGCACCGACGTGCCCTACGGCGACAAGGTCTTCCACTTCGGCGAGCCGTTTGTCCGTCTGTCCGTGTTCGACGCCATCCTCAAGTACAACCCGGAAATCACCGCCGCCGACCTCAACGATGTCGAGAAGGCCCGCGAGATCGCCAGGAAGGCCGGTGCCAAGGTCCTCGGCCACGAAGGCCTGGGCAAGCTGCAGGTGATGATTTTCGAGGAACTGGTCGAGCACAAGCTGGAGCAGCCGCACTTCATCACCCAGTACCCCTTCGAAGTGTCGCCGCTGGCGCGCCGCAACGACCAGGACCCGAGCGTCACCGACCGCTTTGAGCTGTTCATCGGTGGCCGCGAGATCGCCAACGCCTACTCCGAGCTGAACGACGCCGAAGACCAGGCCGAGCGCTTCATGCTGCAGGTCAAGGAGAAAGATGCTGGTGACGACGAGGCCATGCACTACGACGCTGACTTCGTCAACGCCCTGGAGTACGGCATGCCGCCCACCGCAGGTGAAGGCATCGGTATCGACCGACTTGTGATGTTGCTCACCAATTCGCCGTCTATTCGAGACGTCATCCTGTTCCCGCACATGCGGCCGCAGGCTTGATGCAGGAGCAAGAAAATAACCGCCTTCGGGCGGTTTTTTCTTGGCTGCCGTGCGGCGCGCGAACCTTTTGCCCCGGCGCCGCTCCTAGTTGGCGCTCGTCAGGGTCGACAGAGCCTTAATCTTGCCCATCCCAGCATTGAATAGCCGGATAAATGGTCAACACTTTCACCTTGAGTGAGATCGGAGGGTTTCCTGTCTTGAACCAGTCGTCCCGCAGTGACAGTGCTGCCCGCGTGGCCAGCGCGGTAGCCGAAAGCGTGAAGTACCAGGGCCGCAAGGCCAGCCGCCAGGGCAGCGAACAGCGCCGCCAGGCGATCCTCGATGCCGCCATGCGCATCATCGTCCGCGACGGCGTGCGTGCCGTACGCCATCGCGCCGTGGCCGCCGAGGCCCAGGTGCCGCTATCGGCCACCACCTATTACTTCAAGGACATCAACGACCTTATCACCGACACCTTCGCCCAGTTCGTGGAGCGCAGTTCGGCGGTGATGGCGGCCTTCTGGGCCAGCGTGGAGGATGACCTCCAGGCCATGGCTGCGGTGCTCAGCCGCGACGGTGACTCGCGCCGGGCGATGACCGACCAGATCGTCGAGCTGGCCATCCAGTACGTGCGCAGCCAGTTGGAGGAAAACCGCGACCAGTTGCTCGCCGAACACGCCTTCCGCCAGGAAGCGCTGCTCAACGCCGGTCTGCGTAATCTTGCTGACGCACATCGCAGGATACTCTCGCAGGGCGCGGAGCATTTCTTCCAGGTGCTGGGCTCGGCCGAGCCAACTCAAGACGCCAAGGTGTTGACGGCCGTCATTCTGCGGATGGAATATCAGGGCCTCCTCGACGGGGTGGAAAACCTCGACATCGACGAGATGCGAGCCGTCCTGAAACGCTACCTTTACCTGGTGATGGGACTGTAAGCGCATAGATCGAACCCCGCCGAGGCGGGGTTTTTCGTTATCACAAGGAGAGCGAAATGAAAGTCTGGCGTGCCGTGGTTGCCCTGTCCTTCCTGCTGTTGGGCGGCTGCCTGGTCACCTTCAAGGATCCGATCCCGGCCAACGAGCCGGCACCCATGCCACTTCTCGGGGACTGGACCCGCAAGGACGAGTGGGGCGAGCGACAGTACCTTGAGGTCAGCCGCGCCGGCTCCAACCTGTACAAGGCACGCAGCTTCGAGGGCAGCAAGGACAACCTGGAGGGCATGGAAGAGTTCGGCTTCACCGTCGCCCACCATGGACGCCGCTGGTACCTTTCGGCCGGTCTGCCGAAGAAGCTCGGTGCCAACTTCGCCATCGCCGGATTCGAGCTGACCACCGACAACGAGTTGGTGGTCTACAACCTGGATGTCGAACGTTTCGAGCAGGAAATGCAGGACGGCAAATTCCAGGGGCAGGTCGTGGAAATGCCGGAAGGCGACGGCGTGCTCATCACCAGCCCGCTGGATGTGGTCTTCGGCTGGCTGGACGACCCCGCCAACTCCGACGTTTTCGTCGAAGTGGCGCGGTACCAGCGCGCGACCGAGGAGTGAGCCACCGATGACCCGCCGCAAGCTGCCAGACGATTACCAGAAGACCATTCGCGCGCTATCGGACCGTATCGTCCAGGCGCAGACGCCGATCCGCGTGCTGGACGCCGTAAAGTGGGACGACAGCGTCCGCCAGGGCTTCCTCAAGCACAAGGGCAAGGCCATGCCCCCAGTGGACCGTGCCTACTACGACAGCCGTCCGCTGGCCTTCGACTCGGTCGAGAAGAAGCTGGAATTCCAGAACATCGAGCGCGATATCACCCGTCACCTGGGCCAGTTCAACCCGGTGGGGCAGATCATGCGGCGCATGTGCAAGGAGTACCGCATGGTGATCCGCATGCTCGAAGCACGCGGCACCGCGGATTTCGGCCTGATCTCCCAGGAGCTCTATGGTGCCGCTTCCGACGCCTTCCACGCCGGCGACCCGACCCTGGCCGACCTCGGCCTGATGCTCTCGGACTACCTGAACAACATCGCCCATCGCGGCGACCTCAAGGACGAGGCCAAGACACTCACCGCCAAGGATGCCGTGGGCCTGCTGCAGAGCCGGCTGGCGGCAGTGTTCGGCGACGACACCATCCGCGTGTTCGAGTCTGACGGCATAGTCGCGGATGCTGCGGCCGGGGCGGACTACATCAAGGTCCGTGCCGACGCCATGTTCAACGAGCGCGACGTGCGTGCCCTGGAAGTCCACGAAGGGCTGGTACACGTGGGCACTACCCTGAACGGCCAGAATCAGCCGATCTGCACCTTCCTCTCCAAAGGCCCGCCGTCGTCGACCGTGACCCAGGAAGGCCTGGCGATCCTGATGGAGGTCATCGCCTTCGCCTCCTACCCGACTCGCTTGCGCCGGCTGACCAACCGCACCCGCGCCATCCACATGGCGGAGGAAGGCGCGGATTTCCTCGAGATCTACCATTTCTACCGCGAGCAGGGTTACAGCATGGAAGAGAGCTACGGCAGCGCCAGCCGCGCTTTCCGTGGTTCGCTGCCGGGCGGTCTGCCTTTCACCAAGGACCTGTCCTACCTGAAGGGCTTCATCCTGATCTACAACTACATCCAGCTCGCCGTGCGCAAAGGCAAGCTGGAGCAGATCCCTCTTCTGTTCTGCGGCAAGACCACCCTGGAAGACACTCGCACCCTGCGCCAACTGGTGGACGAGGGGCTGGTGGTGCCACCGAAGTACCTGCCGCCGCAGTTCCGCGACCTCAACGCGCTGTCGGCCTGGATGTGCTTCTCCAACTTCCTCAACCACCTGAGCCTGGACCGTATCGAGGCGGACTACGCCAACATCCTCTGACCTGCCTGCCGGGGCGAAGGCACTCCCCCAGCAAGGCGGCACGAACCCTGTGGGGGAGAATTCATTCGCCAACCAGCCCGCAGGGCTGGCCTGTGATGTTTCAGGAAGGAATTGCACATGCCCGCTTCCCGCCCCTTGCTGATCCTCTTCATCCTGCTCCTGCAAGGCTGCAGTGCGCTGCTGTTCTACCCGGACCAGCACCTGCCCTTCACCCCGGAGAAGGCCAAGCTGGAGTACCGCGACATTAGCCTGACCGCCGCTGACGGTACGCGCCTGCATGCCTGGTGGCTTCCAGCCAAGCCCGGTGTGGAAGTGAAGGGCACGGTGCTGCACCTGCATGGCAACGGCGGCAATGTTGCCAGCCACCTGGGTGGCAGTTGGTGGTTACCGGCCCAGGGCTACCAGGTGTTGCTGCTGGATTACCGTGGCTACGGCCGCTCCGAGGGTTCTCCGAGCCTGCCGGCGATCTACCAGGACATCGAGGCCGCCTTCGCCTGGCTCGATCGGGCGCCCGAGGTTCAGGGCAAGCCGGTCGTGCTGCTGGGGCAGAGCATCGGCGGCGCGCTGGCGGTGCATTATCTTGCCGAACACCCTGCGCGGCGCGAGCAACTCAGGGCGCTGGTGCTGGACGGC
Source organism: Pseudomonas sp. OTU5201 (assembly GCF_038440135.1). Taxonomy (NCBI): domain Bacteria; kingdom Pseudomonadati; phylum Pseudomonadota; class Gammaproteobacteria; order Pseudomonadales; family Pseudomonadaceae; genus Pseudomonas; species Pseudomonas sp. OTU5201. The sequence continues at coordinate 24,956 of NZ_JASATC010000002.1, forward strand.
GTGCCCGCTAGCTACCGCGAAGTGGCTCAATACAGCCTCTCCAACGCCTTGATCACCTGGCCGCTGCAGATCCCGCTGTCCTTCCTGATTCCGGATAGTGACAGCGCCATCCGCGCAATCGGCGAGCTGAAAGGCTTGCCCATGCTGATCTACCACAGCATCGACGATCCGGTGGTGCCTCTTTCCAACGGCGTGCGCTTGTATCAAGCTGCGCCCCCGCCGCGGGTGTTCCAGCCGGTCCGCGGCGGCCATGTGCAGACCTTCGCCGATCCCACCTGGCGGCAGGTCATGCTGCTTTACCTCGAAGACCCGAAAGGCTTCGTCGGACTGCGCCGGCTGGCTGAAGTCCCGAATACAGAGAGTCCCCAATGAGCGAACGCAACCCCATTCCGCTGATCCTCACCGGCATCGGCAGCATTGTCGGCACCGTGATGGTGCTCTGGTACTACGGCTACCTTCACTTCGCCAAGCCGGAGGACGCCCTGTTGCTGTCCGACTTCACCATGCTCAAGACCATCCCGGGCGAGGATTACAAGGTTTCCCTGGAAGCTGCCCCGCAGGTCGCCCAGTGCATCGACGGCGTGCTGGTGCTGTTCGATACCCAGCAGAAGGGCCTGACCGGCGTGCTGGTGGACAACAAGCGCAAGGCCGTGCGCTGCATGGGGCAGGAGACCCCGCAAGAGGTCAAATAAGGGGCTAGCCTCCGTTTGGAGGTACCCGTCATGGACATTCGAATCTGGCAGGGCGATATCACCCCCCTGAGCGTCGACGCCATCGTCAATGCTGCCAACAGTTCACTGCTTGGCGGCGCTGGCGTCGACGGCGCCATCCACCGGGCCGCCGGCCCCGAGCTCCTCGCCCACTGCCGCACGCTAGGTGGCTGCCCCACCGGCGAGGCACGTATTACCCCGGGCTTCCGCCTGCCGGCGCGCTTCGTGATCCACACTGTCGGACCGTTCTGGCACGGCGGCACTCGCCGCGAACCCGAACTCCTCGCCAATTGCTACCGCAACAGCCTGGCCCTGGCCGAAGCCGAAGGGCTGGCCAGCATCGCCTTTCCGGCGATCAGTTGCGGGGTGTACGGCTATCCGCTGGAGGAGGCGGCGCGAATTGCTGTGGCCGAGCTGCAGCGGCCGAGGCCGGTGGGCAGCAGCCTGAAGGAAGCGCTGCTGGTGGCCTTCGGGGCGGACATGGTGCGGATTTATCGTGAGGTGCTGGGAGAAGGGTAGGACCAGTCAGGCCGACCTCCCCTCACCCCGGCCCTCTCCCAGAGGGAGAGGGGGCTGTCCGTGCGTTCGTTGGAATTTGGCATTTCGTTGCCGGCGCGAGTCACCCCTCTACCTCCGAGAGAGGGGCTGGGGGTGAGGGGAGCATCCACCGCTCGGTCGCACTATCACGTCAACGACTTCGCCGACAACAACCGCAACCCGTTGAACACCACCAGCAGGCTGGCGCCCATGTCGGCGAACACCGCCATCCACAGGGTGCCTTGGCCCATCAGAGTCAGCGCGAGGAACACTGCCTTGATGCCCAGGGCCAGGGTGATGTTCTGCATCAGCACCGCGTGGGTCCGGCGCGACAGGCGTATGAACTGTGGCAGCTTGCGCAGGTCATCGTCCATCAAGGCAACGCCGGCGGTTTCGATGGCGGTATCGGTACCGGCGGCGCCCATGGCGAAGCCGATGTCGGCTCGCGCCAGGGCCGGGGCGTCGTTGATGCCGTCACCCACCATGCCCACCGGCACCCCTGCGGATTGGCGCAGGCCGATTTCCGCTAGCTTGTCTTCCGGCAGCAGGTTGCCACGGGCATCGTCCACACCTACCTGGCTGGCGATGGCCTGCACGGTGTGCGGGTTGTCGCCTGAAAGCATCAGGGTCTTCACCCCCAGTTCATGAAGCTGGCCGATGGCTTCGCGGCTGCTGTCACGCACCGTATCGGCGACGGCGAACAGGGCCAGCACGGTGTCCTCGCCGCACAGCGCCACCACCGTTTTGCCTTGGGTTTCCAGGGCGTCCAGGCGCGCTTCCAGCGCCGATGAACAGAGCCCGAGCTCCTCCACCAGGCGGTGATTGCCCAGGTGATAGACGCGGCCCTCGATCTGGCCGGTGACGCCGCGGCCGGGCAGGGCGGCCAGGTTATCCACAGCGTAGAGCGCTATACCGTCGTCTTCGGCGGCACGGGCTACGGCCTGGGACACGGGGTGGTCCGAGCGCGCCGCCAGGCTGGCGGCCACGGCTCGGGGATCGCGTTCATCAGCCTGCAGCAATTGCATGTCGGTCTGGCGAGGGCGGCCTTCGGTCAGCGTGCCGGTCTTGTCCAGGGCGATCCAGGCCAGCTTGCGGCCAAGCTCCAGGAATACGCCACCCTTGATCAGGATGCCGACACGGGCCGCTGCCGCCAGGCCGCTGACGATGGTCACCGGGGTGGAGATCACCAAGGCGCAGGGACAGGCGATTACCAGCAGCACCAGGGCGCGGTACAGCCAGTCCAGCCAGGCGCCTTCGAACAGCAGGGGCGGCAGCAGGGCGGTGAGTATGGCGATGAGGATCACCACCGGCGTATAGATGCGCGAAAACTGGTCGACGAAGCGCTGGGTCGGCGCCCGCGAGCCCTGGGCGGCTTCCACGGCGTGGATAATGCGCGCCAGGGTGCTGTCGTCGGCGTCACGGGTCGCGCGGTATTCCAGTTCGCCCTCGCCGTTGATGGTGCCGGCGAACAGCGGGTCGCCCAGGTCTTTTTCCACCGGCAGGCTCTCGCCGGTAATCGGGGCCTGGTTGACGCTGGAACGGCCGCTCAGTACTTCGCCGTCGAGGGCGATGCGTTCACCAGGACGTACCCGCACGCGGGCGCCGGGCTTTACGTCGCGCACCGGGCGTTCACACCACTGGCCGGCCTCGAATACCGTGGCCTGCTCGGGGGCCAGTTGCAGCAGGCCGCGAATCGCGTCCCTCGCTCGCTCCAGAGAGCGTGCCTCGATCAGTTCGGCGATGGCGAACAGCACGCTGACCATGGCCGCTTCCGGCCACTGACCGATCAGCAACGCACCGGTGACGGCGATGCTCATCAGGGCATTGATGTTCAGGTTGCGGTTCTTCAAGGCGATCCAGCCTTTGCGGTAGGTGGGCAGGCCGGCGCCGAGGATGGCGAGGATGGCCAGGGCCGCCACCACCCACTCGGGAGTGAGTGTGAACCACTCGCAGACTTCCGCCGCCAGTGCGGCCAGACCGGCCAGGGCCAGCGGCCACCAGGGCTTCTTCGCTTCTTTAGGGGCGCTGGAGGGAGCGCCTTCGCGCAGCGGCACGGCCTGCATGCCGAGGCTCTCGATCAGGCGCTGCAGCGGTTCCACATCGTCGAAGCGGTGACGTACGCGCAGCAGGCGCTGCATCAGGTTGAACTCCAGTTCTTCGATGGCCGGGACCTTGCCCAGGGCATCGCGGATCAGGCGCTCTTCGGTGGGGCAGTCCATGGCATCGATGCGCAGGCTGCTCCAGCGCGGCTCGGCGGTAGCGGCGACGGCGGCCAGTTCCGGTGCGGCGGAGCGGGGCGCATGCTCATGGTCGTGGCAGCAATGGTGGCTCATGGGTCAATTCCTGTTTGACGCTTCGGTGGCCATTGCACACCCTGTAGCAACTACAGAGTCAAGCGGAGTCCGGCAATGAAGATCGGCGAACTGGCCACCCTCACCGGCTGCCCGGTGGAAACCATCCGTTACTACGAGCGCGAAGGCCTGTTACCGGCGCCCTCGCGCAGCGCGGGCAACTACCGGCAGTACGACACCGTCCACGTGGAGCGGCTGTCGTTCATCCGCCACTGTCGCTCGCTGGACATGACCCAGGAGGAAATCCGCGCGCTGCTGGCCTTACGTGATCGTCCCGAGGCCGATTGCGGGACTGCCAACCGGCTCATCGAGGAGCACCTGCACCATGTGGAGGTCCGCATCGCTGAGCTGCAGTCACTGCGCGACCAGCTCCATGACCTGCGCGCGCGCTGCAGTGGGGAGGGCGCAAGCGAGGCCTGCGGCATTCTCCGCGAACTGGAGCAACCGGGGCCGCCGCCGGTGACCAGCGAGGAATGCGCGCACGCCGGCCACCTGCACGTACCGGGCGTGCATCGACGGGGGTGACGGACCCCAGTGCTCGATCAGTGGTTGGTGCTGTCGCGCTGATCGCTGAGTTGCTGCAGGTAACGGCGTGAAAGGGCCAGGAAGCGGGGCGTCGGCCCGATGTCCTCATAGAGCGGGTCGCCCTGTTCATCGGTAGCGACCACCTGGCTGCCCCTGACGTAGGGGAAGCTGGCTTCCAACTCTTCCAGGGCGGCGCCTACCAGTTCGCCGATCAGTTCCTCGACGCTGCGCTTGGGATACATCTCGGACAGCGCGGCAAGGCGTGCGGCGGACTCCAGGTCCAGGTGAATGCTGTACTCGCTGCGGGTCAGGCGACCCTTGGCGTTCTGCTCCCAATGGCGGGCCAGTTCTCGGATCTTCATAGACACCTCATCCTTTACCCACGTGGTGGTGGGTGACTGCGAAGCACCAGGCGATCTCTGCCGCCCGGGAGTCGTCATTCGTGATGACGGCTAATCTTCAGACTAGCTTGCGGAGGCGTCTGGATACGCCGTTCGTCGCGCCCTTGTATCTGTATGGCGCGCTCGGCAATCTGGAGGCCGCATACAGAACGGAGAGACGGTAATGGCCGAAATCGACGCGCGCCTGCGTGAGGATGTCCACCTGCTCGGTGAATTGCTCGGAGATACCATCCGCACTCAGCTGGGTAAGGCCTTTTTCGACAAGATCGAGCGTATCCGCAAGGGTGCCAAGGCTGCGCGCAAAGGCTCGGCCCAAGGTGAGCGCCAGCTCATCGAGACCCTCGACGGGCTTACAGACGATGAACTGCTTCCGGTGGCTCGTGCCTTCAACCAGTTCCTCAATCTGGCCAATATTGCCGAGCAGTACCACCGCATCCGCCGGCGCGGCCCGGATGAACCGCAACCTTTCGAAGATCGTGTGCTGGGCGATCTGCTGCAGCGCCTGCTCGCTGCCGGTCATGGCCCGGAACAGTTGGCCCGGCAACTGGGGCGCCTGGATATCGAACTGGTGCTGACTGCCCATCCCACCGAGGTCGCCCGCCGCACGCTGATCCAGAAATACGACGCCATGGCTGCGCAACTGGCCGCCCAGGACCATGCCGACTTGAGCGACGCCGAGCACGAGCGGGCGCGCCTGCGCCTCCTGCGCCTGATTGCCGAGGCCTGGCACACCGAGGAGATCCGCCGCATCCGGCCGACACCGGTGGACGAGGCGAAATGGGGCTTCGCGGTGATCGAACATTCCTTGTGGCATGCATTGCCCAATGTGCTTCGGCATGTCGACCGGGTGCTGCATGAGGCCACCGGGTTGCGTCTGCCACTGACGGCGGCGCCTCTGCGCTTCGCTTCCTGGATGGGCGGCGACCGCGACGGCAACCCCAATGTCACGGCCGCCATCAGCCGCCAGGTGCTGCTGCTGGCCCGCTGGATGGCAGCCGACCTCTATCTGCGTGACATCGACCATCTGGCCGCCGAGCTGTCCATGCAGCAGGCCAGCGATGAGCTGCGGGTGCGGGTGGGCGTTCATCCAGAACCCTATCGCGCGGTGCTCAAGCAATTGCGTGATCGCCTTCGCGCCACCCGCGCCTGGGCCGAAGCGGCGCTGGACAGGGATGTACCACCGAGCGCTGACGTGCTTCATGAGAACAGCCAACTGCTGGAGCCCCTGGAGCTTTGCTACCACTCGTTGCATACCTGTGGCATGGGCGTTATTGCTGACGGCGCGCTGCTCGATTGCTTGCGTCGGGCGGCCACCTTCGGCCTGTTCCTGGTGCGCCTCGACATCCGTCAGGACGCCGGGCGTCACGCCGCCGCGCTGGATGAAATCACCGATTACCTGGGGCTGGGCAATTACGCGCAGTGGGATGAAGAGGACCGCCTGACTTTCCTCCAGCGCGAACTGGACAACCGACGTCCGCTGCTGCCATCGCACTACCGTCCTTCGGCCGACACCGCCGAAGTGCTCGCCACATGCAGGGTGGTGGCTAATGCGCCGGCCGCGTCCCTCGGCTCCTACGTGATCTCCATGGCCGGGGCGCCTTCGGACGTGCTGGCGGTGCAATTGTTACTCAAGGAAGCCGGGTTGCAACGGCCGATCCGTGTGGTGCCACTCTTTGAAACCCTGGCTGACCTGGACAACGCCGGCCCGGCCATCGATCGCCTGCTGGGCCTGCCTGGCTACCGCGCCCGGTTGCATGGCCCACAGGAGGTGATGATCGGCTACTCCGACTCGGCCAAGGATGCCGGGACCGTGGCCGCCGCCTGGGCTCAATACCGTGCCCAGGAACGGTTGGTGGAGATATGCCGCGAACATCAGGTGGAGTTGCTGCTGTTTCACGGTCGTGGTGGCACCGTGGGGCGCGGCGGTGGCCCTGCCCACGCAGCCATCCTGTCGCAACCGCCGGGTTCGGTCGCAGGGCGATTCCGTACCACCGAGCAGGGCGAGATGATCCGTTTCAAGTTCGGCCTGCCCGGTATCGCCGAGCAGAACTTGAACACCTACCTGGCCGCTGTGCTGGAGGCGACCCTGATGCCGCCGCCGGAGCCCGAGCCGGCCTGGCGCGCCGCCATGGACCGCCTGGCCGCCGATGGCGTGGCCGCCTACCGCGCGGTCGTGCGTGAGCATCCGCAGTTCGTCGAGTATTTCCGTCAGGCCACGCCTGAGCAGGAGCTGGGCCGACTCCCCCTGGGAAGCCGCCCGGCCAAGCGTCGCGCGGGTGGCGTGGAGAGCCTGCGGGCGATTCCGTGGATCTTCGCCTGGACCCAGACACGCCTGATGCTGCCGGCCTGGCTGGGCTGGGAGGCCGCCTTGGCCAACGCCCAGCAACGCGGCGAAACCGCACTGTTGGCGCGAATGCGTGAGCGCTGGCCGTTCTTCGCCACCCGAATCGACATGCTGGAAATGGTCCTGGCCAAGGCCGACGCCAATATCGCCGCCCTTTACGACGAGCGGCTGGTGCCTGGGGAGCTGAAATCCCTGGGTGCGCAGTTGCGCGACCTATTGTCGCAGGCGTGCGCTTCAGTACTGGCTCTGACCGGTCAGTCCGAGCTTCTGGCACAGAGCCCGGAGACCCGCGAAGCCATCAGTGTGCGCAATACCTACCTTGACCCTCTACACCTGCTCCAGACCGAGCTCCTGGCCCGTTCCAGGCGCTGTGAGCAACATGTCGAAGGCCCTCTGGAACAGGCCCTTCTGGTGAGTGTGGCGGGTATCGCAGCCGGGTTGCGCAACACCGGTTGAGGCGGTTCCAGCCCCTACTTCCGGCGTCTTGTGCGCTATAGGGGCGCTGTGTATCTTGAACGTCCTTTTGGCCCGACAGCGACGCCGAAATCCTATTCTGAGATTGGCCCCATGAGGCGAATCCGACCGATCTGAAAATAAAATCTTTGAGGAGCACATCGATGCGCGTGATTCTGCTGGGGGCCCCTGGTGCCGGCAAAGGTACTCAAGCCGGTTTCATCACCAAGAAGTTCGGCATTCCGCAAATTTCCACCGGCGACATGCTGCGCGCAGCGGTCAAGGCTGGTACCGAGCTCGGCCTGAAGGCCAAGAGCGTAATGGATTCCGGTGGCCTGGTTTCTGATGACCTGATCATCAACCTGGTCAAGGAACGCATCGCCCAGCCCGACTGCGCCAACGGCTTCCTCTTCGACGGTTTCCCGCGCACCATTCCCCAGGCTGAAGCCATGAAGGAAGCGGGCGTGAGCATTGACCACGTGGTCGAGATTGCCGTGGACGACGAGGAAATCGTCAGCCGCATCGCCGGCCGCCGTGTGCACCCGGCCTCCGGTCGCGTCTACCACACCGAGCACAACCCGCCGAAGGTTGCCGGTAAAGACGACGAAACCGGTGAAGACCTGATCCAGCGCGACGACGACAAGGAAGAAACCGTGCGTCATCGCCTGTCCGTCTACCACTCCCAGACCAAACCGCTGGTGAATTTCTACCAGAAGCTCTCTGCCGCTGAAGGCACCCCGAAGTACAGCGCCATCGCTGGCGTTGGTTCGGTGGAAGAGATCACTGGCAAGGTACTGGCCGCGCTCAGCTGAGACGTAGATCGTATCTGACCAACGGCCCGCTTGCGGGCCGTTGGCGATTATAATGCCCGCCTTTTTTTCTGCGTCTGGACTGATCGATGACCACTCTGCTGGCCCTGGATACCGCCACCGAAGCCTGCTCCGTTGCCCTGCTGCATGACGGCAAGGTGCTCAGCCACTACGAGGTGATCCCGCGCCTGCACGCCCAGCGTCTGCTGCCGATGATCCAGACCCTGCTGGCCGAAGCCGGATTGCCACTGGCGGCGCTGGATGCCATCGCTTTCGGTCGCGGGCCGGGGGCCTTCACCGGTGTGCGTATCGCCATCGGCGTCGTCCAGGGGCTGGCCTTCGCCCTGGATCGTCCGGTGTTGCCGGTCTCTGACCTGGCCGTGCTGGCTCAGCGTTCCCACCGTGAGCAGGGCGTCGACCAGGTGGCTGCGGCCATCGACGCGCGCATGGACGAGGTCTACTGGGGCTGCTATCGCCTGGAGGCCGGCGAAATGCGCCTGACTGGTGCGGAAGCCGTGTTGCCGCCGGAGCAGGCCCAGCTGCCGCGCGATGCCAGCGGTGACTGGTACGGCGCGGGCACCGGCTGGGGCACCTTTGCCGCGCGGATTCCGGTTCAGGTCAGCGGTCAGTCACCGGCCTTGTTGCCCCATGCCGAAGACCTGCTGACCTTGGCCCGCTTCGCTTGGGCGCGGGGTGAAGGCCTGCCCGCCGATCAGGCGCAGCCGGTCTATCTGCGCGACAACGTCGCCACGCCCAAGGCGCCGCGCTAGAATTGCGTCTGTCGGTCCTCCGTCCCGGATTGCCAACGTCGGGGCGGGTGGCTAGAGTCCACCGACACTCATTTCGAAACGCCAGCACTGCCGAGCAGTAACCGATGCGCATCGATGGCTTCACCTCTTCCTATCCGCTGGAGCGCAGCCCCCGTCAGGGCAGTGCGGTCACGCCTTTCCGCGAGATCCAGCGTGAAGCGGAGGCCCGCCGCGAGCAGCCGAGCACACCATCTTCTACCCAGGGCTACGAGCAGACCGCCCAGCCCCGTCGTGTCCAGGCCAGCAATAGCTCCGGCGACAGCTTGCCGCTGCGCCCGCAGGACCTGATCCAACAGCAGCGCACTATCAGTAACCGTGCTGCGCAGGCCATCGCCAGCTACAGCGCCACCGCCAGTTTCTCCGCCGAATACGACGCCCCCGAGGTGCTCGGGCTCGACCTCTACGCCTGATGTTGCCCTATCACCTGGGCTGCCCGTCGTGGAACGAGCCAGCCTGGCGCGGCAGCTTCTATCCCACCGACCTGCGTCCCGCCGACACCCTGGGGCACTACTGCCAGGTGTTCAACGCCGTGGAGGGCAACACGACCTTCTATGCGCGGCCTTCCGCCGACACCTTGCAGCGCTGGGCGCAGACCATGCCGGAGCAGTTCCGCTTCTGCGCCAAGATGCCTCGTGACATCAGTCATGAAGGCGATCTGCGCGACCAGTTCGCTGCCACTGATACTTTCCTCCAGCTCCTTTCGCCACTGGGCCCGCGCCTCATGCCGCTCTGGCTTCAGCTGCCAGCGGCTTTCGGACCCACACGCCTGGGGGAGCTGGCGGCCTGGCTGGACGAATTCAGTCACCAGCCCATTGCCGTGGAGGTACGCAACCCGGCGTTCTTCGACAAGGGCGACGCCGAGCGAATGCTCAATCGCCTGCTGCAAGAACGCGGTGTTGAGCGTATTTGCCTGGACTCACGGGCCTTGTTCAGCGTCCGTTCCCAGGACCCGGCGGTGCTTCATGCGCAGGCGAAGAAGCCCCGGGTACCCGTGCGGCCCACGGCCTTCAGTACCCGTCCTCAAGTGCGCTTCATCGGCGGGCCGGACCTGGACGCCAACCAGCCGTTCCTCGAACCCTGGCTGGACAAGGTCGCCGGCTGGATCGAACAGGGGCTCACGCCCAACATCTTCCTGCACACGCCGGACAACCACCTGGCTGCAGCCCAGGCCCTGCGCTTCCATGCCGCCCTGTGCAAGCGCCTGCCCGGACTGCCGGCCCTGGTGCTGCCGCAACCGCCGGCCGAACAACTCGGCCTCCTCTGAACCTTGGGCTAGGCTATCGGCCTCTGCCCCTGATTCCGGAGCCTGCCATGACCACCCAAACGCAACGCGGTGAAGCCTTCGCCGCTCTGCACCGCGCTCCCGGCCTGTTCGTCCTGCCCAATCCCTGGGATGCCGGTTCGGCGAAGATGCTCGCCCATCTGGGGTTCGCCGCCCTGGCCACCACCAGCGCCGGACTGGCATTCGCCCTCGGCCGGCGTGATGCAGAGGGCAATGTCAGTCGGGAGGAAGCCCTGGCGAATGCCCGCGCCATAGTCGAGGCCACGCCCCTGCCGGTGGCGGCGGACCTGGAGAATGGCTATGGCGATCGTCCCGAAGACTGCGCCGCGACCATTCGTGCGGCTGCTTCAGTCGGATTGGTGGGCGGCTCGATCGAAGATGCCAGCGGTCACAGTGACGATCCCATCTACCCGCTGGAGTTGGCGGTCGAGCGCATTCGCGCCGCAGTGGAGTCCGCCCGCATCCTTGGATTCCCCTTCACCCTGGCGGCCAGGGCGGAGAACTACCTGCACGGACGTCCAGACCTGGACGACACCCTGCGTCGCCTGGTGGCTTATGCCGAGGCGGGGGCTGACGTGCTTTATGCACCGGGCTTGACCACTCGCCAACAGATCCATGAAGTGGTGCATGCCGTGGCGCCACGGCCGGTGAATGTGCTGTTGGGGTCACCTGGCCTGAAGCTGAGCCTGGAGGAACTGGCCGAACTTGGGGTCAAGCGGGTGAGCGTAGGTTCCAATCTGGTGCGGGTGGCGTACGGGGCGTTTTTTCGTGCTGCCGAAGAACTGCACCAGGGCAACCTGGCGGCAATGGGGCAGGCCATTCCATTCGATCGCATCAACGACCTGTTTGGGCCCTGAGCCGAGGCTCCTCTCCCGCTTGGGCTGATGGGGACGCTGGCTGCCGGCTCTGGCAGAATGCGCGGGTTTTCCGGTCAGGCGTGTAGGTCCATGAGTGAAGATTCCGTCAGGGTAAGGGCAGAAGCCCTTGAACCAACCTATGCCGAAGCGCTGGAAACCTGGGCTGCGCGCCTGGGGCTGGCGCAGGAAGGCGAGGCAGATTTTGCCCTTCAGCTCGGTGGTGACGGTCTGCAACTGCTGCAGCTGGGGCCTGATTCGCCAGGCCCGGTGCGGGTGGATTTCGTCGAAGGGGCGGCAGCGCACCGGCGCAAGTTCGGGGGTGGCAGTGGGCAGATGATCGCCAAGGCCGTCGGCGTGCAGCCGGGGGTTCGGCCGAAGGTGCTGGACGCCACCGCGGGCCTGGGCCGCGATGCTTTCGTCCTGGCCACCCTGGGTTGCGAGATGACCCTGATCGAGCGCCAGCCGTTGATCGGCGCACTGCTGGAAGACGGTCTGGCTCGCGCCGGACGGGACCTGGAGACAGCCTCTATCGTCGCGCGCATGCGCCTGCTGCAGGGCAACGCCATTGAGTTGATGCGGGGGTGGCAGGGGGAGGCGCCCCAGGTGATCTACCTGGACCCGATGTTCCCCCACCGCGACAAGAGCGCCCTGGTGAAAAAGGAAATGCGCCTGTTCCGTCCACTGGTGGGCGATGACCAGGATGCGCCGGCGCTGCTGGAGGCTGCCCTGGCCCTGGCCAGCCACCGGGTGGTGGTGAAGCGCCCGCGCAAGGCGCCAATCATCGATGGCGCCAAGCCGAGCTATGCGCTGGAGGGCAAATCCAGCCGTTACGACATCTATCCGAAGAAAAAGCTCGAAGCCTGAGGCCAGCTAAGGGCCTCGCAATCCCGTGCTATTTCAGTCAGGGCCGGTAGGCCCTGATGAACAGCTCGACCACTTCCCGTACGTGCAACTCGGCCTCTTCCCCCTCCAGTGCTGCCCCGCAGCCGATCAGCAGGCGGAAGTTGTGCCCGCCCTTGATCAGGCAGAAGAAATGCTCCGCGGCGTTCAGTGGACGGTCGATGTGCAGCTTGCCGGCCTCGTTGGCGTGGGCCAGCAGCCCGGTCATCTCTTGCAGGATTTGCAGCGGTCCCGCCTCGTAGAACATCCGTGACAGCTTCGGGTCCTGGTTAGCCATGGCCACCATCACCCGGTGCAGTTCGAGGGATTCGCGGCTGTTGATCAACTGATGGAAGCTACGGCCGATGTTCAGCAGCACGCTCTCGATGCTGGCGTCGGCCGGTAGCTCGAACAGCAGCTCTGGCAACTGCTCCTCGCATTTGGCCTTCACCGCGGCAGAGAACAGCCTCTCCTTGTCCGTGAAGTGGCTATACACGGTCAGCTTGGACACGCCGGCTTCGGCGGCGATGGCGTCCATGCTGCTGCCGTCGTAGCCGTTTCTTAGGAAAAGATTCTTCGCGGCTTCGAGAATTGCCTTTCTCTTTGCCGGATCTTTCGGACGGCCTGGGCCGCTGGTTGGAAATGAATTGTCTGACATTTCTTTATAAATACTGGACTGGTGAGTTTGCTATTTTTACTATACCCAGCAGTATAAATATTCCAGATGCTCTTCGCGAAAGGTCATTCATCATGTTTCGCCATGCCTTGCCCCTCGCTCTGCCCCTGTCCCTCTCCCTTCTGATCACGGCCTGCGGCAATGGGGAGCCTGTTGAACAGGTGGTTCGTCCGGCCATGGTGGTGCAGCCCGAACCGGCGGCAGATGCGGTGGATACCTTCCCGGGGGAAGTGCGCTCGCGCTATGAGCCGGAATTGGCCTTCCGCATCGGTGGAAAGATCGCCAAGCGCCTGGTGGAAGTGGGTCAACGGGTGAAGAAGGATCAGGCCCTGGCCGAGCTGGACCCACAGGACGTGCGCCTGCAACTGGAGGCGAGCCGGGCCCAGGTGGCTGCGGCTGAGGCCAACCTCAAGCTGGTTCGCGCCGAGCGTGATCGCTACCGCACCCTGCTGGATCGCCAGATGATCAGCCGCTCCCAGTACGACAACGTGGAAAACACCTTCCGCGCCGGCGAGGCGCGGGTGAAGCAGATCAAGGCCGAGCACAACGTGGCCAGCAACCAAGCGGCTTACACCGTGCTGCGTGCCTCCCGGGATGGTGTGATCGCCGCCCGCCGCGCGGAAGTCGGGCAGGTGGTGGCCGCCGGTCAGACCGTCTTCACCCTGGCCGTCGATGGTGAGCGCGAAGTGCTGATCAGTCTGCCGGAACACGCGATCGACCGTTTCAAGGTTGGCCAGGATGTGGCAGTTGAGCTTTGGTCGCTGCCTGGTCAGCGTTTCCCGGCACGCATCCGTGAACTGGCGCCGGCCGCTGATTCGCAGTCCCGCACTTTCGCTGCACGGGTCGCCTTCGCCGACAACAAGGTCCCGGCGGAGTTGGGCCAGAGCGCCCGCGTATTCATCCGTAGCAACGGCGCAGTGCCGCTTTCCGTACCGCTGTCGGCACTGACTGCCGAAGCGGGCCAGCCCTATGTCTGGGTTGTCGATCCCAAGGACTCCACGCTGAAACGTCGCCTGGTGCGCGTCGGTCCCTATGGCGAAGACCGCGTACCCGTGCTCGAAGGCTTGCAACCCGATGACTGGGTGGTGGCTGCCGGCGTGCAGGTGCTGCGCGAAGGCCAGCAGGTGCGGCCGGTGGACCGCGCCAACCGTTCGGTGAAGCTGTTGGCCAAGGAGTAAGGCGCCGTGAACTTCAACCTATCCGCCTGGGCGCTGCAGAATCGCCAGATCGTCCTCTACATCATGCTGCTGCTGGGCATTGTCGGGGCCATTTCCTACACCAAGCTGGGGCAGAGCGAAGACCCGCCCTTTACCTTCAAGGCTATGGTCGTGCGCACCAACTGGCCGGGCGCCAGTGCCGAGGAAGTCTCCCGCCAAGTCACCGAACGCATCGAGAAGAAGCTGATGGAGACCGGCGAGTACGACAAGATCATCTCCTTCTCCCGTCCCGGTGAGTCGCAGGTGACCTTCATTGCGCGCGACTCCATGCATTCCAACGAGATTCCCGAGCTCTGGTACCAGGTCCGCAAGAAGATCAGCGATATTCGCCATACCTTGCCGCCGGGCATCCAGGGACCGTTCTTCAACGACGAATTCGGTACCACCTTCGGCAATATCTATGCACTGACCGGTGAAGGTTTCGACTACGCCGTGCTCAAGGACTATGCCGACCGCATCCAGCTGCAGCTGCAGCGCGTCAAGGATGTGGGCAAGGTGGAGCTGCTCGGCCTGCAGGACGAGAAGATCTGGATCGAGCTGTCCAACGTGAAGCTGGCCACTCTGGGGCTACCGCTCGCCGCAGTACAGCAAGCCCTGGAAGAGCAGAACGCGGTCGCTACCGCTGGTTTCTTCGAGACGCCCAGCGATCGTGTACAGCTGCGCGTTTCTGGCCGTTTCGATTCGGTGAAGGAAATCCGCGACTTCCCCATTCGCGTGGGTGACCGAACCTTCCGTATCGGCGATGTGGCAGAGGTTCGTCGCGGCTTCAATGACCCGCCGGCACCGCGCATGCGCTTCATGGGCGAGGACGCCATCGGCCTTGCGGTGTCTATGAAGTCCGGCGGCGACATCCTGGTGCTTGGCCAGGCGCTGGAGGGCGAGTTCGCGCGCCTGCAGGAGAACCTGCCGGCCGGCATGCAGTTGCGTAAGGTGTCGGACCAGCCGGCAGCGGTGAAGACTGGGGTCGGGGAGTTCGTTCGCGTGCTCACCGAGGCGCTGGTCATCGTGCTGCTGGTGAGTTTCTTCTCCCTGGGCCTGCGCACGGGTCTGGTGGTGGCGCTGTCGATCCCGTTGGTACTGGCGATGACCTTTGCCGCGATGTACTACCTCGGCATCGGCCTGCACAAGATTTCGCTCGGCGCCCTGGTGCTGGCACTGGGCTTGTTGGTGGACGACGCGATCATCGCGGTGGAGATGATGGCCATCAAGATGGAGCAGGGCTATGACCGTCTAAAGGCGGCGAGCTTCGCCTGGAGCAGCACGGCCTTCCCCATGCTCACCGGTACCCTGATCACCGCCGCCGGCTTCCTGCCCATCGCCACCGCGCAATCCGGCACCGGCGAGTACACCCGCTCGATCTTCCAGGTGGTGACCATTGCGCTGGTTGTGTCCTGGATCGCTGCGGTGGTGTTTGTGCCTTATCTGGGTGACCGTCTGCTGCCCGACCTGGCCAAGCTGCACGCGAAGAAGCACGGCGGCAGCGACAAGGGCCACGATCCCTACGGCACACCCTTCTACCAGCGCGTCCGTCGCGTGGTGGAATGGTGTGTGCGGCGACGCAAGACTGTGATCCTGCTGACCCTGGCTGCTTTCGTGGCCTCCATCGCCCTGTTCCGTTTCGTTCCCCAGCAGTTCTTCCCATCCTCGGGTCGCCTGGAGCTGATGGTCGATCTCAAACTGGGCGAGGGTTCGTCCCTGGCCAACACCGAGGCTGAGGTCAAGCGTCTGGAACAACTGCTGCGCGAGCATCCGGGTGTGGATAACTACGTGGCCTATGTCGGTACGGGTTCGCCACGCTTCTACCTGCCGCTGGATCAGCAACTGCCGGCGGCCAGCTTTGCCCAGTTCGTGGTGCTGGCCAAATCCATCGAGTCCCGCGAGGAAATCCGCAGCTGGCTGATCCAGGTGCTGAACGACGAGTTCCCCGCCCTGCGCAGCCGCATTTCGCGCCTGGAGAACGGTCCGCCGGTGGGCTACCCAGTGCAGTTCCGCGTGTCTGGCGAACACATCGACGAAGTCCGCGCACTGGCCCGCCAGGTGGCCGACAAGGTGCGTGAGAACCCCCATGTGGTGAATGTGCACCTGGATTGGGAGGAACCGAGCAAGGTGGTGCGGCTGAATATCGACCAGGACCGCGCCCGCGCCATGGGGGTGACTACCGCCGATCTGTCGCGCTTCCTGCAGAGCTCGCTGACCGGCGCGCCGGTGAGCCAGTACCGCGAGGACAACGAGCTGATCGAGATCCTGCTGCGCGGGACCGTGCGTGAACGCCAGGAACTGGCCCTGCTGCCGAGCCTGGCCGTGCCCACCGACAATGGCCAAAGCGTGCCGCTGTCGCAGATCGCCACCCTGGAGTACGGCTTCGAGGAAGGCATCATCTGGCACCGCAATCGCTTGCCGACCGTTACCGTGCGTGCCGATATCTACGACAAGTCCCTGCCGGCCGGTCTGGTCAAGGATATTTCGCCGACGCTGGACCCCATCCGCGCCGAACTGCCGGACGGCTACCTGCTGGAAGTCGGCGGTACGGTGGAAGACTCCGCTCGTGGGCAGAAGTCGGTGAACGCCGGCATGCCGCTGTTCATTGTGGTCGTGCTGACGCTGCTGATGTTGCAACTGAAGAGCTTCTCGCGCTCGGCCATGGTCTTCCTGACGGCGCCGCTGGGGCTCATCGGCGTGACCTTGTTCCTGTTGGTGTTCCGTCAGCCTTTTGGCTTCGTCGCCATGCTCGGCACCATTGCCCTGGCGGGGATGATCATGCGCAACTCGGTCATCCTGGTGGACCAGATCGAGCAGGACATCGCCCAGGGTCTGGATCGTTGGCACGCGATCATCGAAGCCACGGTGCGACGCTTCCGGCCTATCGTCCTTACCGCCCTGGCTGCCGTGTTGGCGATGATCCCGCTGTCGCGCAGCGTGTTCTTCGGTCCCATGGCCGTGGCCATCATGGGCGGCCTGATCGTCGCCACCGCCCTGACCCTGCTGTTCCTGCCCGCGCTCTATGCGGCCTGGTTCCGGGTCAAACCGGCGGAAGCTGAACAGGCAAGGCCGGTGCTGGCACCGGACGTCCAGCCCAGCCATTGACGACAAAGGCCCCTTCGGGGGCCTTTGTCATATGTATTTGGGCTGTTTCTGCCAATCCTGCGGCCACTTCCTCTCCGGCGCTTGGCGTCGTCGCCAGCCAGGCAGAGACTGGCCGGGCTCGCCACCGCCAATAGCCACAAGAAGAGGTGCCCATGCAGCATGCGACCCAGGTGGAATTGCTCAAGCGAACCTTGGCCCTGGTGGAACGGGGCATATCCGAATGCCTCGACGCGCCTTCATCGTTGCCGGTGGATGCCTATCTCGATGAACAGCGATACCGCCGCGAGCGCGACGAGGTTCTGCGCCGCGAACCGCTGTTGGTGGCTCGTTCCAGCGAGGTTCCAGCCGGTCATTTCATCACCCGCGACCTCTTGGCGCCGCTGCTGCTGACCCGCGATGAGCACGGCCAACTGCGCGCGTTTCTCAATGTCTGCAAGCACCGGGGCACTCAGTTGGTGGGTGATGCCAGTGGACGTAACCGGGTATTCGTCTGCCCCTATCACGCCTGGTCCTACAACCCGGACGGCCAACTCCGCGGCATCCCCCATGGCTATGGCTTCGAGGGCATAGACCGGGCTTGCCTGAACCTCACTGAGGTACCGGTCGCCGAGCGCTTCGGCGCTATCTGGGCGCGCCACTCACCCGGGCCGGCACTGGACATGGACGCCTTCTTCGGCGAGCAGATCCTGGCCGACTTCGACAGCTTCGCCCTGGATGAGCATGTGCTCTTCGATCCCCGGGACATTCGCCGGCCGGTGAACTGGAAGCTGACCATCGACACTTTCCTGGAGAATTACCACGTCTCCAGGGCTCACCAGGCCACCATCGATCACCTGTTCTGGCCCAATCTGGGGCTGTTCGAGCGCTTCGGCCGGCATATCCGCAACTACTACGTGAAGCGCAATCTGCGTGAGGTTCTCGATCAGCCTGAACGTGACTGGAACCTGCGGCGCCACGGTAACCTGCTGTATTTCCTCTGGCCCAACACCCTGGTACTGGTGGAGCCGGACCATATCGATTTTTCCACCGTGTTCCCAGACGGCCCCCTCGCCACCCGCGTGCTAGGCCACACTCTGCTGCCGGTAGCTCCGGCGACGGAGAAGGCGCAGCGTTATTTCGAGAAGAACAATGCCATTCTCTACTCGGCGCTGGAGGAGGACTTCGCCATGGCGGCACGGGTGCAGGCCGGGATTCAGGCCGGCGCCAGCGAGCGGCTCTGGCATGGGCGTTTCGAGCAGGCCCTGCGCTGGTTTCACCAGGGGCTGGATGAAGCGTTGGGGGATGAGCGGGTGGCGGTGTTGGCAAAGTGAATTCACATCCGATATGCCGCTCATTCACTGGCGCTTGTTGGTCGTTCAAAGAAAAAGCCCGGCATCACGCCGGGCTCATCAGTACCTGGTTGAGGCTCAAATCGCTCCAAACACCTTCTTCGCCAGACCAGTGGCGGCACCTGCCGGGTTCTGGCGGATGCTGGCCTCCTGCTCGGCAATCATCTTGAACAGGCCGTCCAGGGCTTCCTCGGTCACGTAGCTCTCGATATTGGCGCTCTTGGCATCCACCACGCCAAAGCTCGCAGCCTGGCCTGCAAAGCTGTTGTATTGCTGAGCCAGACCGACCTTGTCGGTGGCCTGCTTGACGATGGGCAGGAACTTGGCGCGAAGCTGGTCGCGGCTGGACTTGTTCAGGTACTGAGTGGCGGCGTCATCCGGGCCGCTGAGGATGCCCTTGGCGTCCTGCACGGTCATCTTCTTCACGGCGTCCACCAGCATTGCCTGGGCCTGGGGTACTGCGGCTTCGGCGGCCTTGTTCATGGTGGCTTCGAGCTGTTCCACCTGGGCGCCCATGCCCATCATCTTCATGGTCTTGGCGGCCTTACCGAGGTTGCCCGGAAGTTCGATGCGGACATCCGGGTTATCGGCGAAGCCTCCCGGTTTGCCCAATTGCTGGACGGCGACCTTGGCGCCCTGGGTCAGCGCGTCCTTCAGGCCGCCAGTGGCATCCGACTGACTGAGATCGGCGATGGAAAGGGCGAAGGCGCTGGCAGACAGGGCGAGGCCGGCGCAGAGGGTGGCAAAGCGGATCATTGCGGCATCCTTGTGGCTAGGGGAGAGGACGGTCTATTTGTACTCAGCGGACCGGGTCGACCTTGATGCGAAGTGGCTGCGGGTCGGAGCCGTCGAGTTTAACCGAGTGCTGCTCGGTACTGATGAACATCAGCCAGCCGTCCAGTTCGATGCGCGCACTCACCGCGTAGCGGTGGTTGGACTGTCCCTTGGCGGGGTCGTATTCGAGCCGGAAGGCCAGCGGCACCTAGCCCTCTATCGGTCCCTGCTGGTGGGCCAATTCCAAGGCCGGGGCAGGCAACCAGCAGACTACCGGCAAGGATCACGGGCAGTGCTTTCATCAGGACCTCGGGGTCATGTGGGATCAACAGATGCCACTATGGAAGGCCAAGCACGATGAGCCATGGTGCCAGGTCAAGACGCCCGAAAATGACATCGCCCCCGAGTGGGGGGCGATGTGGCCGTGGGGTCAGTGCGGATTGTCGTCCAGTGCCGTGCTGGATATGGCGTTGAGGGTGTCGTTGAACTGCACCGTTTCGTTGAAGGATTTGACCAAGGCGCGGAAACGATCCTTGGCGGCGATCAGTTGCTTGAGTTTCTCGGCCAGTTCGTCGTCCTTGCGATTGAGCGCGGCCTCGCGCTCCTCCAGGGCTTCGGCACGGCGCCCCAGGGATTCGGCCAGCTCATCGTTGCGTTGCTTCTCCAGGCGCAGGCTTTCGGCAAGCTTGGCGGTACCGCGGTCGCGCGCTTCGACGCTTTCGGCCAGGGCCTTGAGGGCAGCGCTGCGCTCGGCGAGGGCGCGCGCGTTGTCCTCGGCGCTCCGTTCCAGATTGGAGACTTCGCGCGTAAGGCGTGCTTCCAGCAGCCGCAGTTGTTCGTCCTTGTCCGCGAGGAGGCGCTCCTTCTCCTGCAGCTGCGCCTTGCGTTGCTCCAGGTTCTCCTGATGCTTCAGCGCGTCCAGTTTCTGCTGGGTCAGGCCCTTGGCCATGTCTGCGAGGGAGTCGAGGGTGCTCTGCACGTCGTACAGGACGCTGTCGGTATCGCTGCCGAGGAACGCCGCTGCGGAGCGCTCGATCGCTACTTCGGTCTCGGTGCTGGTCATCGGTGAGGGCGTCCCAGACTGAGGGATGCAATGTCGTATGTCCTCGATTTCGAGGGGGCGTTCAGTCTCGATCCTGGCCTGTGGCTGTGGCTGTGGCTGTGGCTGTGGCTGTGGATCAGGCTGAGGTTCAGGTTCAGGCTGGGACTCAGGTTCAGTCTCGAAAGGAGCTGCCGAGGAAGGCGCGTCATCATCAGCGTCCTCATCACTGGTATGTACGTCAGTTTGCTCGTGCGAGATCACTTCCGGGGCTTCCTCGGCGATCTGGGTGGGCTCCGCAACGGGAGTGTCGGCGATGGCGGGGACGGTCAGGCTGAAGTCCACGCCAAGGGAGCGGCTGTCGATGGGGAAGGGCGGGGTTGCCGTGATGTCGGCTTCGTCCACCAGCGGTGGGCGGGTGGACGGCAGTGGCTCACCGGTGTTGGCACTTTCGCGGGTGGCGATCAGCCTGTTCAACGCTGATCGGTTGATGGCCAGGTTGTGGTGCGAGCCTGTCGTGGCCGGCCTCTGGTCCGCGCCTGTGAGATCACCCTTGAGCTGAACGAAGTGGAATTCCAGCTTTTCAGTCGTGCTCATGATTCATCCCCCTTGGTGATCTGCTTGAGCACCTGCACGGCGTACTGCCATTCCTGTTCGGACTCCAGGCCGGCCAGGCTATAGCCGCTTTCCTGCGGTACGGCGCTCGCCACATAGACCTTGGAGGTGCCTTGGCGACCTTCTTCGTTGAGGGTGTAGACGAGGATGTTGCGGTCAATCAGGGGGATGGCGAAGCTGCACAGGACGGCAGCGTTGACCACCTCTCCGGTCTCTTTCTCGACAGTGATGGTTCTCAGCAGCATGGGGGGCTTCCGTATTCGGGACTGGTGATGCGCTCGGATAGCCGAGGCGGCGCAGAGCCGAATGGTACGGAGGGGATCCCGGCACGCCTGCCGGGAGCGGTCTTATTGTGACGTGGGAACGGTCTTAGTCGGGCAGCGTAACGAAGGCGCCAGGCCCGGAGGCCTGGTATTGCAAGGGTCAGCCAGCTTCTGCCGGGGCTTCCGGCTCGGCCTCGGTCTGGCGATCGAGGGCTACCTGGCGGATGGACAGACGGATCTCCGCCGGCAGCACGCGCTTGGCGGCGCCTTCAGCCAACTCGCCGAGCAACTCGTGGTAGCTCAGCTTGCCGGCTTCGTCGCGACGCAGGACGCGCTGGTCCAGCAGGGTCTGGATGAAGTGCCGGAACAAGCTCTTGTCGAAGAACTCCGGGGCGTTCAATCCATGGAGAATCGACAGGCGCTGCGCCATGACGGTGCAGAGGTCTTCCAGTTCCTCGGCACTCAACTGGTTCTGCCCAGCGTTCAGCAGCAGCGCGATGGCCATGTAGAAGCGTTGAAGAGTCTGGACGATGGCGCGGGCCAGTAGCGTCAGCAGGACGAACTGTCGCGAGCTCGGTGCCGGGCGCACATATACGTCGCCTTCGACTTTGAGCAGGCCTTGTTCGACGAAGGCGGCCAGCCATTGGTCGACCACGCCTTCCACCTCGCTGGCGTCCCAGCGGATGAACAGCTCGGCCTGCAGGTAGGGATAGAGCGCGCGCGTATAACGCAGGATCTGCTCACGGCTCATTCGCGCGCTGCTCTGGAAGAAACACGCCAGCAGTGCCGGCAGCGCGAACACGTGGAGCACGTTGTTGCGGTAGTAGGTCATGAGGACGGCGTTCTGCTCGTCCAGATAGAGGATCTTGCCCAGCGCATCTTTCTGCTCGGCCAGCAGGTTCATGCTCTGCACGTACTGGATCAGCGCCTGGCCATCGCCTTCCGGCAGGGTGGCGTGAGGCGAATAGGGGACGGCGCGGAGCAGCGCCAGGTAGAGATCGAGCACACGGGTCAGGGCGCGTTCGTCCAGGGCCAGGCGACTGGTGGAGAGCAGTGCCAGGGCCACCAGGTTGACCGGGTTGATGGCCGCCGCGTCGTTGAGGTGGCGTGCAATGCGCACGGCCAACTGATTGGTGGTGTCGTTGAGCCAGGCCGGGCGGAACTGCGGGCCCAACTCCTGGGTACGCCAGTCCGGTTGCTGCTGGTCGAGGAACTCGGCCAGCTTGATCGGTTCGCCGAAGTTCACCGCCACGGAGCCGAAGCGCAGCTTCAGGGCACCGATGACTTTGAACAGGTCGAAGATGGATTCCTTCTTCTTGCTCGCACCGCGCAACTCACCCAGGTAAGTGCGACCTTCCAGCACGCGCTCGTAACCGATGTATACCGGCACGAAGACGATGGGCAGACGCGAGGAGCGGAGGAAGCTGCGCAGGGTGATGGCGAGCATGCCGGTCTTCGGATGCAGCATGCGCCCCGTGCGCGAGCGCCCACCTTCGACGAAGTACTCCACCGGGAAGCCGCGGCTGAACAGGGTGTGCAGGTATTCGTTGAAGACAGCCGTGTACAGCGGATTGCCCTTGAAGGTGCGGCGCATGAAGAACGCGCCGCCACGGCGCAACAAGCCGCCGATCACCGGCATGTTGAGGTTGATGCCGGCGGCGATGTGCGGCGGGGTCAGGCCGTTGCGGAACAGCAGGTAGGACAGCAGCAGGTAATCGATATGGCTGCGGTGGCAGGGCACGTAGATGACTTCATGGCCCTGGGCGATGTCTTGCACGCCTTCGATATGGCTGACCTTGATGCCTTCGTACAGCTTGTTCCAGAACCAGGACAGCACGACCTCGAGGAAGCGGATGGCGGTGTAGGCGAAATCGGAGGCGATTTCGTTGCCGTACTTCAGCGCCTGGGCCTCGGCTGTGGGCAGGCTGATCTTCTCGCGCTCGGCTTCCTCGGCCATGGCCTGGCGTACCTGGGGCGCGCGCACCAATCCCTTGACCAGGTTTCGGCGATGGGAAAGGTCGGGGCCGATGACTGCGGTCTTCTGATTGCGGAAGTGCACCCGCAGGATGCGGTTGACCATACGCAGGGTGCGCTCCGGGCCCTTGTCCTGCGCCACCAGTTCGCGCAGGTGGATCGGGGCGGAGAACTGCACGCGGGTCTTGCGGCCGAGGATGAGGATGCTGACCAGCTTGCGCAGGCGTCCGGTTACCGCCCAGCTGTCGGCGAACAGCAGCTTCCATGGGCTCGTTTCGCGATCAGGCGACTGCCCCCAGAACACCGTTACCGGGATGATCTGCGCATCTTCCACCGCATTCTGCTCAATGGCGCCCAACACCCGTACCAGCGTGGGAGAGGCACCGCGCTTGTCCTGGCCGCCAAGCCAGCCCGGCTCCGGCGACAGGTAGAAGAACGCGGCTGGCTCCAGCAGGTCGCCCACCGCCACCGGCAGCACCGGACGAGGTAAGCCGGCCTTGGTGCATTCCCGGTCCACCACCGCCAGGTCGCTGGCCGACGGTTGCTGCAGCACGTAGAGCACCGGCTTGCTGCGGTCGAGCTTCAAGGTAAAGGCGGATTGGTTGATGGTCTCCGAGCGCACCCAGAGGTAGAGCAGGCGGCGCAGGGCACCAAAGGCAAGGCGGCGGAAGGGGGAGCGGGTCATGACGGGGGTAATGCTGTGAAACGAGCGATTGCTCGGGGCGGCTAGTTTGCCGTATTCGCCGCCGGGTCGCAAAAAGCCACTGGCTGTCGCTTCTACCCGAATATTCCTGCAACTTTTCGCACAGGTGGCTGTCTTGCAATGCCTGCGGGGGACTCCTTATAGTCCGCCAGCGTTTTGCAAGGCCCCGGTGGCCAGCATGGCCAGGGGCTGCTCCCTTCGGGACTAGAGGCCATGATCGAGATAACAAATCTGACCAAGCGCTTTGCGCATCATACTGCCGTTGACAATCTGTCCTTCAGCGTCGCACCTGGGGAGGTGCTGGGGTTTCTGGGCCCCAACGGCGCAGGCAAATCCACCACGATGAAGATGCTTACCGGTTTCCTTGCCCCTACCTCCGGTACCGCGAGCATCTTCGGCTTCGATATCCAGACCCAGACACTCAGGGCCCAGCGGGAAATCGGCTATTTGCCAGAAGGTGCCCCGTGCTACGGCGATATGACGGTACGTGGATTCCTCGAGTTCATTGCCGAGGTCCGTGGCTATCGCGGTGCCGAGAAAAGGGAGCGGGTAAGCCGGGCGGTGGGCCAGGTCGAGCTCGAGAATGTCTGTGGCCAGTCCATCGAGACGCTCTCCAAGGGCTTCAAGCGTCGTGTCGGCCTGGCTCAGGCCATACTCCATGACCCGCGCGCGCTGATTCTCGACGAGCCTACCGACGGCCTCGACCCGAACCAGAAGCATCAGGTTCGCCAGCTCATCCAGAGCCTGGCCCGCGACAAGATCGTGATCATCTCCACCCATATCCTCGAAGAGGTCGCGGCGGTCTGCACCCGCGCCCTGGTGATCGCTTCCGGCAAGGTAGTGGCAGACGGCACGCCGTTCGAACTGGAAAGCCGTTCGCGCTATCACCAGGCTGTCACCCTGGTCGCCGAGGAGCCGCTGGACATGCTCGCCCTGGCCGTACTGCCGGGCGTTGCCGGTATCGAGGAGAACGCCATCGAAGGTGGCCTGACCATCCTGGCCAAGCCGGGTGAGGTGATCTTCCCGCAGGTGAATCAGTTGATCCACCAGCGTGGCTGGAAAGTGAAGGAGCTGGACGTGGAGCGCGGCCGTCTCGACGAAGTATTCCGTCGACTGACCCGGGGAGAAGCGGCATGAGGCAGTTGCTGGTGATCTTCAAACGCGAGCTGGCGAGCTACTTCGCCACCCCGCTGGCTTATGTGTTCATCGTGATCTTCCTGGTGCTCTCCGGGGTCTTCACGTTCTATCTGGGCGGCTTCTACGAAAGCGGCCAGGCGAGCCTCGCGCCGTTCTTCAATTTTCACCCCTGGCTCTACCTGTTCCTGGTGCCGGCCATCGCGATGCGCCTTTGGGCCGAGGAGCGCAAGTCCGGCTCCATCGAGTTGCTGATGACCCTTCCCATCACCCGTTTCGAAGCGGTCACCGGCAAGTTCTTCGCTGCTTGGGCCTTCTCCGGGCTGGCGCTGCTGCTGACGTTCCCGATGGTGCTCACGGTCAACTACCTGGGCGAGCCGGACAATGGCGCCATCATTACCGGCTATATCGGCAGCTGGCTGCTGGCTGGGGCCTTCCTTGCCATTGGATCGTGCATGTCGGCGCTGGCCAAGAACCAGGTGATCGCCTTCATCCTCGCCGTCAGCGTGTGCTTCCTGTTCATCGTCAGCGGCTTCCCGCTGGTGCTCGATGCGTTCAGCACCTGGGCGCCTCAGTGGCTGCTGGACGCTGTGGCCTCGCTGAGTTTCCTGACCCGTTTCGATGCCATCAGCAAGGGCGTGATCGACCTGCGTGACCTGCTCTACTTCGTCACCCTGATCGCCGCCTGGCTAGCCGCCACCGCCGTGGTGGTCGATCTGAAGAAGGCCGACTGAACATGAAGAAACTGATGTATTCCAGTGCCGGGCTGCTGCTGATTGCCCTGGCTTTCCTGGCGTTCAACATGCTCGCCGGGCTGACCCTGACCAATGCGCGGGTCGACCTGACCGAACAGAAGCTCTACACCATCTCCGACGGGACGAAGAAGATCCTTGGCGAGATCGACGAGCCCATCAATCTCTACTTCTTCTATTCCGACAAGACAGCCAAGGATCTGGTGGTACTGCGCAACTACGCGCGGCGGGTGGAAGAGATGCTGAAGGCCTATGAGCGGGCCGCCGACGGGAAGATCAAGCTGCACATCGTCGACCCGGAACCCTTCTCCGAGGATGAGGACAAGGCCGCCGAGTTCGGTCTGCAGGCTGTGCCGCTGCAGCAGGGGGGCGACCAGGTCTACTTTGGCCTGGCCGGTACCAACGGCGTCGACGACACCCAGATCATCCCGTTCTTCCCGCTGGACCAGGAGGAGTTTCTCGAGTACGAGATCAGTCGCCTGGTGCAGAGCCTGGCCAAGCCGGAGCGACCGGTGGTGGGTGTGCTCTCCGGGCTGCAGCTCAATGGCGGTTTCGACATGATGAGCCGCCAGCCGACTCCGGCCTGGATGGTGATGGAGGAGATCCGTCAGTTGTTCCAGATCGAGAGCCTGAAGAACGACATCGACCAGATTCCCGAGAAGGTTTCGGTGCTGCTGTTGGTGCATCCGAAGAACCTGCCAGAGCAAACCCAGTACGCCATCGACCAGTTCGTCCTGCGCGGTGGCAAGCTGCTGGCCTTCGTCGACCCCTGGAGTGAGGCCGACACCGGTATGGAGATGCCGGGCGAGCCAGGCGGCGACAAGTCCTCCGATCTGGATTCCCTGTTCAAGGCCTGGGGCCTGCAGATGGTGCCTGGCAAGGTGCTGGGCGACGGCGCCAATGCCATGTCGGTCAGCATGGGCCAGGACAAACCGCCCGCGCGTCATGCTGCGTGGCTCAACCTGCCCAGGCACAGCCTCGACCAGAGCGATGTCAGCACGGCTGGTCTGGAGAGCATCACCGTAGCCACCGCCGGGATTCTGAAACCGCTGGATGGCGCCAAGACCCACTTCGTACCGTTGATTCAGAGCTCCGAGTACTCGATGCCGTTCGACGTGCAGCGCTTCGGCATGCTTGCTGATCCCGAGGAGCTGATCCGCGAACTCAAACCCACGGGTGATCGCTACACGGTGGCCGCACGCATCAGTGGTCCGGCGGAGTCGGCTTTCCCCAACGGTATCGAAGGGCGCAAGGATGGCCTGAAGTCGGCAGCGAACATCAATGTGATCGCCGTCGCCGACACCGATATCCTCAGTGACCGCATGTGGGTGCAGGTGCAGGACTTCTTCGGCCAGCGTGTACCGCAACCCTGGGCCGATAACTCCGGCTTCGCCATCAACGCGCTGGATAACCTGGCCGGTTCCGATGCGTTGATCAGCGTGCGCTCCCGCGGCCGCTTCAGCCGTCCGTTCGACGTCGTGGAGAATCTCCAGCGCGACGCCGAGGTGAAGTTCCGCGAACAGGAGCAGGAACTCCAGCAGCGGCTGGCCGACACTGAGCAGAAGCTGGCATCGCTGCAGCAGAGCCAGGACCCCGCCAAGGCTCTGGAACTGACTCCGGAACAACAGACTGCGTTGCAGCAATTCATCCAGGAGAAGCTGCGCATTCGCAAGGAACTGCGCGATGTGCGCTTCCAGCTCAATGCCAACATCGAAGACCTGGGACGCACCCTGAAATTCATCAATATCGCCCTGGTGCCGCTGGTGTTGACCCTGGGTGTGCTGGTGCTGTGGTTCTGGCGCCGTCGGCGCAAGGCATAAGGGGAGTAGCATGGGACGCAAAGGTCTGATCTTTCTTGCCCTGCTGGCCGCCGGCCTGACGGCAGCCTACGTCATCCAGCAGGACGGCTCGCGGCCTCAACCGCAGCCACCCAGCGCCAGCCGCGAGTTATGGCTGCCCGAGCTGCAAGGCCAGTCGGCAGCGGTGACCGCGCTGGACGTGCGACTGCCCGGGCAGCCCGATCTCCAGTTGGTTCGTAAGGACGGCGTCTGGGTACTACCGGCCAAGGCCGACTACCCGGCAGCGGGACAACCCGTAGCGGCCTTGCTACGGGCGCTGACGGAAGCGCGCAAGGTGGAGGCCAAGACCGCCAATCCCGAATTGCATGGCCGTGTCGGCCTTGCCGACAAGGGCAGCGTCGAGGAGCAGGGTGCGCGGATCACGCTGGAACGCGGCAGCGAAGCCCCTCTGGAGTTGCTGGTCGGCAAGCCCGCACAGCAGGGCAAGGGGCAACTGGTTCGTCGCTACGGTGACAACCAGGTGTGGCTGGTCGACCAGGCCATGCCGATGCCGCAGACTGAACTCAACTGGCTGGATCGCCGAGTGATCGATATTCCGTTCGCCAGTGTCCGGCAGGTGGAGGTTGTCTATCCGAACGGCAGCCGCCTGACTGTCTACCGCGATTCGGTTAAGGAGCCCAATCTCAAGCTCAAGCAACTGCCGAAAGGTCGCCGTCTGGCCTACGAGGCTGCAGCCAATGGTATGGCCACCCTCTTCGCTGGCCTGGAATTCGCCGACAACGCCCCTCTGGCGCAGGTGCAGTTCAAAGGCAAGCCGATGCTGGCGTTCAGCCTTTCCACCTTCGATGGTGGCGAGTTGCGTGGCGAGGTCTACGGACAGGGCGAGCAACCCTGGCTGGTACTCAAGGACAGACAGAAGCTGAGCAACGACCAAGTGCCGGGCAAGCTGGATTGGGCTTATCGACTGGAGCCATTCCAATATCAGGCACTGGCCAAGAGGCTCGAGGATGTACTTGCTGCCAAGTAGTGCAAGTTATTGAGGGACGGCGGTAAATCGGACAATGGACCGTTCATTTCCGCCTCTCCTTATGCCCCATTTTGTACTTCCAAAGAACCAAAAAAGGGCGTCCAGCCCGCGTGGCACGGCCATTCTGCACTGTCATAAAAAAGTGCTTTTCAGCGCGAACTCTTGTCGTATACTCCGGTCGCGGTCATAAAAAGAACGCCATTCGAATACCCGCTCCAAGCTTGATTCCGCCGGGGTTGGATATAACAAGAAGAACGTCTTTACCGCACCGTCGAAACCCCCAATAAAGGGGGAAAACAACAAAATTGCGAGTTGGAGAGAGCAGTAATGGCTGATCGTGAGGTCGGAACCGTCAAGTGGTTCAATGACGCCAAGGGCTATGGTTTCATTCAGCGCGAAAGCGGTCCTGATGTGTTCGTTCACTACCGCGCTATCCGCGGCGAGGGTCACCGCTCTCTGCTGGAAGGCCAGAAAGTGGAGTTTTCCGTGATCCAGGGTCAGAAAGGCCTGCAGGCGGAAGACGTCGCCAAGGTCTGAGACTCAAAAACAAAAGGCCCGTCAGTGACGGGCCTTTTGCTTTCTGTGATTCCTGTATCCGGGCAGCCGGTTTTTCAATCGGTGCGCCAGATGAATTCCTGCTCGCCTTCTGCATTCACCTTGATCCAGCGGTCGGCATCCTCTTCGCCCTGAGTTTCCTGCCAGCCACCTGGCGCGCAGCGGATTTCGATCCCAAGGGCCGCAAAGGCTGCACGGGCGCAACCCAGATCATCGTCCCAAGGCGTGGCTTCGCTCTCCAAGTAGAGGCTGTTCCATTTTCCGACGGCTTTCGGTAGCCAGGTGACCGGGATGCTTCCCGCCAGGCATTTGAAGGTTTGTCCCTTTTGCTGCCAGGGCGTACAGGCACCCAGCGCCTCGTTGAGCCAGGCAGTTACGGCTTCCTGGTCGGTGTCCTTGAGGTAAATCTCGATATCGGGTTGGCGCATGGGGGACTCCCTAAACTTTCTCGATCCAATCGTAGCGAATGGACACCGTCACATCGAAGGCTTCTGCCACCACAGCTGCACGGCGCTCGGCATTGGCGCGCCAGCCGTGCGGGGTCATGGCCAAGAGGTCGGCGCGAGCCTCGGCGTCGGCCAGGTGGAGGCTATAGGTCAACGTCTCGCTGTGGGCCAGGCGCATGCCCGTCGGGATCTGCGCCAGGTGCTTCTGATCGTCGTAGTCGCGGACCTCGTCGTAGAGCTTCTCGCGCAACTCCAGCAGGTGGCCACGGGTTGGCCCCATGCGCAGCAAACCACCGCCGGGCGCCAGCAGGCGCAACGCCTCCTGCCAATCCAGTGGACTGAAGACGCTGGCCAGCAATTGGCAGCTGCCATCAGCCAGGGGCACTCGCGCCATGCTCGCCACCAGCCAGTGCAGCTGCGAGGTGCGGCGGCAGGCGCGTTTCACCGCTTCACGAGAGATATCCAGGGCGTAGCCGTCGGTCGCGGGCAGGGCCATGGCCAACTGGCTGGTGTAATAGCCCTCGCCGCAGCCGATATCCAGCCAGCGTTCGGGATCGTACTTGGCCGCGAGCGCAGCCAGGCGATTGGCCAGCGGTGCGTAGTGGCCGCCATCGAGGAACCGCCTGCGGGCTTCGACCATGGTGGCGTTGTCGCCCGGGTCACGGCTTTTCTTGTGCTGTACCGGCAGCAGGTTGTAGTAGCCCTGGCGCGCGCGGTCGAAGCTGTGGTTGGCCGGGCATACCAGTCCCCGGTCGTGGGCGCTCAGAACGCCCTGGCAGAGGGGGCAGATGAGCATCATTGGGCAAGCAGGCGGACCAAGGTCTGCTGGTAGATGTCGGCCAGCAGGTCCAGGTCGCTGGCCAGCACTCGTTCGTTGACCTGGTGGATTGTCGCGTTCACCGGGCCGAGTTCGACCACCTGGGTACCCATGGTTGCGATGAAACGGCCATCGGAGGTGCCGCCGCTGGTGGACGGGGTGGTATCGCGGCCGGTGATGGCTTTGATGCTGGCGGACACGGCGTCCAGCAACTCACCGGGCTGGGTGAGGAAGGGCAGGCCGGACAGGGCCCATTCCAGGTGGTAGTCCAGGCCGTGCTTGCTGAGGATGGCCTCGACGCGGCGCTGCAGGCCTTCCACGGTGGACTCGGTGGAGAAGCGGAAGTTGAATACCGCCACCAACTCGCCAGGGATCACGTTGGTGGCGCCGGTGCCGGAGTTGAGGTTGGAGACCTGGAAACTGGTCGGCGGGAAGAAGGCGTTACCGTCGTCCCAGTGCTCGGCAGCTAGTTCGGCCAGAGCCGGGGCGACCAGGTGAATGGGGTTCTTCGCCAGGTGCGGGTAAGCCACGTGGCCTTGCACACCGCGTACGGTCAGCTTGCCGCCCAGGGAGCCGCGACGGCCGTTCTTCACCACATCACCTACCAGCGAGGTACTCGACGGTTCACCGACGATGCACCAGTCCAGGCGCTCGCCACGGGCGGCCAGGCGCTCGACCACGGCCTTGGTGCCGTGGTGGGCGGGGCCTTCTTCGTCACTGGTGATGAGGAAGGCGATGGCGCCCTTGTGTTGCGGGTATTCGGCGACGAAACGCTCAACCGCCACCACCATGGCCGCCAGGCTGCCCTTCATGTCCGCCGCGCCACGGCCGCAGAGCATGCCCTGTTCGTCGATCAGGGCCGCGAATGGCTGATGCTGCCAGGCTTGCACCGGGCCAGTCGGCACTACGTCGGTATGACCCGCGAAGCAGAGCACCGGGCCCTCACCGCCACGGATGGCCCAGAAGTTCTCCACGTCCTCGATACGCATGCGCTCGATGCGAAAGCCCGCGGCTTCCAGCCGGCGCATCATCAGGTCCTGGCAGCCTTCGTCGACCGGGGTGACCGAGGGGCGACGGATAAGCTCGCAGGCGAGTTCGAGGGTGGGGGACAGGGCAGGCATGGAAGGCTCCGGAAAGCAGCGCGGAAACTGACAGGGTGAAAAGGCGGTTATCTTAAAGCAAGAACGGCGGCCAATGGCCGCCGTTTAAGGGTTTCGCTTGCTATCAGGCAGTAGCGACTTCTTCTTCCTGCTCCTCCTGGCCCTTTGGCAGGGAGGAGAGCAGGGCCATGATCAGCGCCGCCAGGTAGGGCAGTGACTGTACCAGCAGCATGGCCACCCAGAATTTCACATCCGGACTGGGCATGCCCTGGACGATGGCGATGCCAATGGCCGCGCCCCAGAGCAGCAGCATCACGAAGACCTCCTCGCGGGCTTCGGCCAGGGCCATCAGCAGCCCGTGGTTGGTCCGCATCTTCGGCGTGCGGAAGAACGGAATGCTCTTGGTGAAGAAACCATAGAGCACGGCCTTGGCGATGGTGTGCGAAAGCGCGAGCCCCGCCACCGCGGCGCAGAAGGCGTCCTTCAGGTTGACTCCCACCGCGCGCTGGTAGAGGAACACGATCTTGCCCACCTTGAAGAAGAACAGCGCCAGCGGCGGGATGGCGAAGATCAGCAGTGGCGGGTCGACCCGTTGCGGCACGATGATCATCGCCGCGGACCAGAGCAAGGCACCGATGGTGAAGAAGATGTTCAGGCCATCGGCGACCCAGGGCAGCCAGCCTGCAATGAAGTGGTAGCGCTGTCCTTGCTTGAGCTTGGAGTCCTGGCCCAGGAACAGGCTGCGGGCGTGGCCCTTCATGATCTGGATGGCGCCGTAGGCCCAACGGAAACGCTGCTTCTTGTAGTCGATGAAGGTGTCCGGCATCAGTCCACGGCCAAAGCTCTCGTGCGCGTAGGCCGCGGCATATCCGCTCTTGAACACACGCAGACCCAGTTCGGCGTCTTCGCAAATGGTCCAGTCGGCCCATTTCAGCTCGTCCATCACGCTGCGACGGATCATGGTCATGGTGCCGTGCTGGATGATGGCATTGCGGTCGTTGCGGGTGACCATGCCGATGTGGAAGAAGCCCTTGTACTCCGCGTAGCAGAGCTTCTTGAAGGTGTTCTCGTTACCGTCGCGATAGTCTTGCGGTGACTGCACCACGGCGATATCCGGGTCGGCGAAGTGCGGAACCATGTACTTCAGCCAGTTGCGGTCGACACAGTAGTCGGAGTCGATCACCGCGACGACTTCGGCGTCCGGTGCGGTGTACGGCAGGATGTAGTTCAGCGCACCACCCTTGAAGCCTTCCAGCGGGGCAACGTGGAAGAACTTGAAGCGCGGGCCCAGCTGTTCGCAATAGTCGCGCACCGGCTCCCAGACGGCAGGGTCCTTGGTGTTGTTGTCGATGATCAGGACTTCGTAGTCCGGATAGTCGAGATTGGCCAGGGCGTCGAGGGTCTGTTTGACCATCTCCGGCGGTTCGTTGTAGCAGGGCACATGCACCGAGACTTTCGGGCGGTATGCGCTGTCGGCCAGTACCGGCAGGAACGGACGCCGGCGCTTGCGTACCCAGACGGCTTCGGCCAGCTCGTGGGCCTCGGTCAGCAGCACGATGAACACGCCGAGCGCGCCGACACCGAGTAACAGGCCGACAGTCAGGCTGAACCAGGTGCTGTATTGCTGGCTGTAGTCGTAGGCGATCCAGACCAGTACCGAGCCGCCGGCGAAGGCGACGAAGGTCAGGAAGGTACGGCCGCGCTGGCGCAGGGCACTTCCGTCGATCAGCATCAGGGCCAGGGCCAGTAGTGCCATGACTACCGAGGCCACCGCGAGCATGCGCCATTGGGGGATCGCAATCACCGGGCCTTCGAAGGCGAATTTCGGCTGGCGCTCCAGATTGTAGACGCCCCAATAGGCACCCACCGCCCCCTCGTCACTGGCCTTCCACGGCTGGTCGAAGGCTTCGATCACGAAGTAGTTGTAGCCCTTGGCGTTCAGGGCGTTGACCAGGGTGCGCAAGTAGATGGCCTGGTCGGCCTGGGAGGCATCGGCACCGCCGCGCATGCGGCCGTTGCTCGGCCAACCCACTTCCGAGAGGAGCAGGGGCTTTTTCGGGAAGGCCTTCTTCAGGTCCTTGGCGCGTTCCAGGACGAACTCGGTGGAGTCCTCCATCGGCACGAATTCCCAGTACGGCAGCACGTGGGCCGCAACCAGGTCCACGTGTTTGGCCAGTTCCGGGTATTTCAGCCAGATATGCCACTGTTCGGACGTGGTTACCGGCACTTTAACGGCTGCGCGCACGCGGTCCAGGTAGACCATCAGGTCCTTGCGGCTGATCTCGCGGCGGAACAGGGCTTCGTTGCCTACGACCACGCGAACGACGCTGCGGGAGGAGTTGGCGATTTCGATGGCCTTGGCGATCTCGCGCTCGTTGCGCTCTTCATCCGGGCTGATCCAGACGCCCAGGGTCACCCGCAGGCCGAATTCCTCGGCCAGGCGAGGGATGTCCGCCAGGGTGCCGTCGACCGAGTAGGTCCGGATGTTGTCGGTCTGCTTGCTCAGCAGCTCGAGGTCCTGACGGATTTGCTCGTCGTTGGGGTAACGGTTTTGCTGAGGGTTCTGATCCGCGCGGAAGGGCGAGAAAGAGTAGCCGGAGATCTGTTCCGGCCAATCCGGCGCGGTGACCGGGCGGTTGTAAAGTGCCCAGATACCGGTGAACAACGCGGCAACTGCCACGAAGACCACCAGGTTGAGTCCAAATTTACGCGATGGCATAGAGGTCAAGGGTTCCGAAGCTTGGAACTAGGGTAGGGCCAGCGGGTTGCTGGTCGGCGCGAATCCTACCCCGGCGCCCAACAGCTGTATAGATTGCAACCAGCCGGAGAGCCAGATGGCTGTCTCCGACCGTTCGTTTGTTTGCCAGAGGCCCCAGAAGTTCGGGCGATGTGGCAAAAAGCCGCTTCGGATCGTTCCAGGTCAGCCTCACAGCGCCCTGAGCAGAATGCGTTCGCTGACCTCCAGATCGAGGTCGCGGCGCTCGCTCAGGGCGGTCATGCCGTGGCGCTCCAGTTGTGCCAGCACCTGGGGGATCACATCGGCGTCCAGGCCGTGTTCAGACAGGCGGGTGGGCACGCCCATGCGTTTGAAGAAGTCGCGGGTGGCCTGGATCGCGGCATCGATGCGTTGCTCTTCGTCCCCTTCCTTAAGGCCCCAGACGCGGGTCGCGTATTGCAGCAGCTTTTCGCGCTTGACCTGGCGGCGCTCTGCCAGCAGTGCGGGCAACACCACGGCCAGGGTCTGGGCGTGGTCGATGTGGTAGAGGGCGGTCAGTTCGTGGCCGATCATGTGGGTCGACCAATCCTGCGGCACGCCGCAGCCGAGCAGGCCATTCAGGGCCTGGGTGGCGCACCACATCAGGTTGGCGCGCACGGCATAGTCCTCGGGGTTGGCCAGTGCCTTCGGGCCTTCTTCTATCAGGGTCAGCAGCAGGCCTTCGGCGTAACGGTCCTGCAGGGGGGCGTCGGCGGGGTAGGTCAGGTACTGCTCGATGGTGTGGACGAAGGCATCCACCACGCCATTGCCGATCTGCCGTGCAGGCAAGCTGAAGGTGGTGCGCGGGTCGAGGATGGCGAAGCGCGGGTAGAGCAGGGCACTGGAGAAGGGCAGCTTCTCCTGGCGGGCGACATGGGTGACCACGCCGTGAGGGTTGCTTTCGGAACCCGTGGCGGCCAGCGTCAGGACGCAACCCATGGGCAGGGCGGCGGTGATGCGCTTACCGCTGAGCAGTTCCAGCGGGTCGCCGTCATGGCAGGCAGCGGCGGCGATGAACTTGCTGCCATCGATCACCGAGCCGCCCCCCACGGCGACGATGAAGTCGCACTGCTCGGTCCTGGCCAACTGGGCGGCCTTGACCAGCGTGTCGAACTGCGGATTGGCCTCGATGCCGCCGAATCGGGTCAGTTGATGGCCTGCCAGTGCTTCTTCCACCTGCTGCCAGACGCCGTTCTGGAAGATGCTGCCGCCACCGTGAGTGACCAGCACCCGGCTGCCGGCCGGAACATCGCGCGTCAGTTTGGATATCTGGCCTTCTCCGAAGTGGATGCGGGTGGGGTTGTAGAAGGTGAAATTGCGCATGACCGGCTCCCTTGTCGTTATCGGGCGACTATAGCCCTGGCGGACCGTGACCGAATCTATGGGCCACCATTCAGCGGCGATGGACTTGGGCCGAGGGATCGCGCTTCCTATAATGCGCGCCCGCCCGAAGGTTGGCGATGGGAGTGATTGGCATGAGTACAGACGAGCGTTTCGGCGGTATTGCCCGGCTTTATGGCCTGGAAGGGCTTGCCCGGTTGCAGGCGGCCCATGTGGCCGTGGTCGGCATCGGCGGTGTGGGTTCCTGGGCGGCCGAGGCCCTGGCGCGCTCCGGGGTGGGGGAAATATCCCTGTTCGACCTGGACGACGTCTGCATCACCAATACCAACCGCCAGGTGCATGCCATCGAAGGTGCCGTGGGCAAGGCCAAGGTGGATGTAATGGCCGAGCGCATTCGTGCCATCAACCCGGCTTGCGTGGTTCATGCCGTAGCCGACTTCGTCACCCGCGAGACCATGGCCGAGTCCATCACCTCGGAGATGGACGCGGTGATCGACTGCATTGATAGCGTGGCGGCCAAGGCGGCGCTGATTGCCTGGTGCAAGCGGCGCAAGATCCAGATTGTCACCACCGGCGGTGCCGGCGGCCAGGTCGACCCGACCCAGATCCAGGTCGCTGATCTGAACAAGACCTTCAACGACCCCCTCGCGGCCAAGGTGCGCTCCACACTGCGCCGCGACTACAACTTCTCCCGCACGCCAGGACGCACCTACAGCGTGCCCTGCGTGTTCTCCACCGAGCAGCTGCGTTACCCCAAGCCGGACGGTTCGGTGTGCCAGCAGAAGAGTTTCGTCGGCGAAGGCGTGAAGCTGGACTGCGCCGGAGGGTTTGGCGCGGTGATGATGGTGACCGCCACTTTCGGCATGGTGGCGGCGGCAAGGGCTGTGGATAAGTTGGTGGCCGGAGCGCGTAGGCCGTCGGAACGAAACGCATCCTGATTCTTAGGACGGATCGTGAGTTCCGCGAGCGAAGCGATACCCATCGGCGGGACGGTGTCCCGCTAGGCGAATGAATTCGCCCTTACAGGGCCATCTCGCGCATTTTCTTGAGCACGGCATTCAGGCCGTTGCTACGGGAGGGCGATAGCTGGCGCCCCAGCCCCAGTTGGTTGAACCAGTCCGTCAGGTCGACAGTCGCCAGTTTTTCGGCCGCAAGGCCCTCGACCCGCGCCAGGAGCACCGCCAGCAGGCCTCGGATCAGCCGAGCATCACTGGCAGCGCGGAAGTGCCAATGGCCATCGCGCATCTCTCCCACCAGCCAGACCTGGCTTTCGCAGCCATGCACCCGGTTGGCGTCGCTGCGCTCGGCGTCGGTCAGGGCCTCCAGTCGCTCGCCCCATTGCATGAGCAGGCGCGCGCGCTGTTCCCAGCCACCCGCAGCGGTGAAGGTGTCCAGAGCTTCCTGTGCTTTGGCCGGCAGGCTCATCGCAGCAGTTCCAGGGCTTTGTCCAGGGCGCTGAAGAAGCGCTCCAGATCTTCGCCGTCGTTATAGAGGCCCAGAGAGGCGCGTATGGCGCCCTGCAGGCCGAGGTTCTGCATCAGCGGCATCGCGCAGTGATGGCCAGCACGCACGGCAATGCCCTGCTCGGTCAGCAGGTGGGCCAGGTCGGCGTTATGCACACCCTCGAGGGTGAAACTGGCCAGGGCCAGCTGAGGTTCACCCAGCAGGCGTACGCCGTCTCGGGCGGCCAGTCCGGCCAGCAGTTTGGCGTGCAGGGCAGCCTCGTGGCCGGCGATGGCGGCGGCGTCCAGGCTGTTCAGGTACTCCAGCGCGGCACCCAGGCCGATTACCGAGGCGATGGCCGGGGTGCCGGCCTCGAAGCCCAGGGGGGCGCCGTGAAAGTCGGCCGTCTGGTAGGTGGCGGTATGCACCATTTCGCCACCGAACTGCCAGTGTTTCAGGCGTGCCAGCGCGTCACTTCGGCCGTAGAGCACACCGACGCCGTCCGGGCCATAGAGTTTGTGGCTGGAGAGCGCGTAGAAATCGCACCCGAGCGCCTGGACGTCGTGGCGGCCATGGACTGCGCCCTGGGCACCGTCCACTACGGTCAGGGCACCCTGGCTGCGCGCCAAGGGCAGCAGCTCGGTCAGCGGTTGCCAGCGGCCGAGGACGTTGGAGAGCTGGCTCACCGCCACAAGACGGGTGCGCGGACCGATCAGCGCGCGCGCCTGCTCCAGGTCGATTCGGCCTCGGTCGTCCAGCGGCAGTACAACCAGTTTGAGCTGTTTGCGCAGTGCCAGTTGCTGCCAGGGCAGCAGGTTGGCGTGGTGTTCCAGGGCGCTGACAACGATCTCGTCGCCGGGGTGGAAAAGATGTTCCAGGCCATAGGCCAGAAGATTGATGGCTTCCGTGGTGCCACGGGTGAAGATAATTTCCGCCGGGCTCGCCGCATTCAACCAGTGCGCCACATGGGTGCGGGTGCCTTCGAAGGCTCGGGTGGCGCGCTCGCCTGGCAGATGCTGGGCTCGATGCACATTGGCGGCGCCGCTGGCGTAATAGCCGAGCAGGGCGTCCAGTACAGCCTGGGGCTTTTGTGCGGTCGCGGCGCTGTCGAGGTAGGTCTGTCCCTCGGTCGCGAGGGCCGAAAGGGCAGGGAAGTCGGAACGCCAGGGAGAGGTCAGGGACATGGCACGCTTGGACGCTGGAGGCGGGAAGGGAAGCTGGAAGCCAATCTGCTTCGGGCCTCCAGCTTCAAGCTTAGTTTCAGTTATGAGCGTGGAGGGCTTCGTTCAGCTCGATCGCGGTCTTGTTGGTCTTGCACTCGACCGCGCCGTTCTGCGAGTTGCGGCGGAACAGCAGGTCCGGTTGGCCAGCGAGGTCGCGAGCCTTGACCACCTTCACCAGTTGATTCTGGTCGTCCAGCAGGGCCACTTTGGTGCCGGCTGTGATGTACAGGCCAGCTTCGACGATGTTGCGGTCGCCCAGCGGGATGCCGATGCCGGCGTTGGCGCCGATCAAGCAGCCTTCACCTACGGAGATGACGATGTTGCCGCCGCCGGACAGGGTGCCCATGGTGGAGCAACCGCCGCCAAGGTCCGAGCCCTTGCCGACGAAGACGCCCGCGGAAACGCGGCCTTCGATCATGCCAGGGCCTTCGGTGCCGGCGTTGAAGTTGATGAAGCCTTCGTGCATCACAGTGGTGCCTTCACCCACGTAGGCGCCCAGGCGCACACGGGCGGTATCGGCGATGCGGACGCCGGCCGGAACCACGTAGTCGGTCATTTTCGGGAACTTGTCCACGGAGAAAACTTCCAGCAGTTCGCCCTTCAGGCGGGATTCCAGCTGGCGCCCGGCCAGTTCGGCCAGGTCGACGGCGCCCTGGCTGGTCCAGGCCACGTTTGGCAGCAGCGGGAAGATGCCGGTCAGGTTCAGGCCATGGGGCTTGGCCAGGCGGTGGGACAGCAGGTGCAGCTTGAGGTAGGCCTCAGGCGTGGAAGTCAGTGCGGCGTCTTCGGCCAGCAGGGTGACGACCAGCGGCTTCTGGCTCTCGGCCAGGCGGGTCAGCAGCGCGGCCTGGGTGGCGTCGATGTCCTTCAGGGCGGTGGCCAGCTGGGTGGCCTGGGCATTGCTGATGGCGATGGCCTGGTTACCGGCGTTGTAGCCGATCACTGGGGCGACGGCAGCTACCAATTGCTCCGAGGGCTTGAGCAGGGGCTGGGCATAAAAGACTTCGAGCCAGTTGCCCTGGCGGTTCTGGGTGCCGACGCCGAAGGCGATGCTGAAGAGTGCGTTGGACATGAGGATTCCTCTTGCTGAAGGGGGGTGATCAGGCGTTGCGCATAGCCGTGTACGCAGGTTCCGGCGCACGGCTGGCAAGTGGGATGAACGCCTGGGCGGTAGTCATGGTTACTTGAAGGCGGCGGTGTAGAGGTCCGGCTTGAAGCCGACCAAGGTACGGGTACCCAGGTCGAGCACTGGGCGCTTGATCATCGACGGCTGGGCCAGCATCAGGGCGATGGCCTTGTCCTGGTCCAGGTCGGCCTTCTGGGCGTCATCCAGTTTGCGGAAGGTGGTGCCGGCGCGGTTCAGGACGGTTTCCCAACCGTGCTCGGCGCACCATTTCTCCAGGTTGGCGCGGTCGATGGCCGAGGCCTTGTAGTCATGGAAGCTGTAGCTCACGCCCTGCTCTTCGAGCCAGGTTCGGGCTTTCTTCATGGTGTCGCAAGCCTTGATGCCGTAGAGGGTGATGCTCATGGTGTCTTTCCCTTGAGTCTCACAAGCCCTTGATGAAGTTGCGGATGCGTTCGCCAGCTTCGACGCACTCGGCCAGCGGGGCCACCAGGGCCATGCGCACCCGGCCGGCGCCAGGGTTGAAGCCGTCGACGGCGCGCGACAGGTAGGAACCGGGTACCACGGTGACGTGCTCGCGGGCGAACAGTTCACGGGTAAAGGTTTCGTCGTCGACCGGGGTCTTCGGCCAGAGGTAGAAGCCGCCGTCCGGGCGCTGCACGTCGAGGACCGGACCAAGGATATCCAGCATTGCGTCGAATTTCTCGCGGTACAGGGCACGGTTGGCGCGTACATGAACTTCGTCGTTCCAGGCGGCGACGCTGGCCAACTGGGTCTGCACCGGCATGGCACAGCCGTGGTAGGTGCGGTACAGCAGGAAGGACTTGAGGATGTCGGCGTCGCCGGCGACGAAGCCGGAGCGCAGACCGGGCAGGTTGGAACGCTTGGACAGGCTGTGGAAGACCACGCAGCGCGCAAAATCCGAGCGGCCCAGTTCGGCGCAGGCGGTGAGCAGGCCGGCCGGCGGGTTCTGTTCGTCGAAGTAAAGCTCGCTGTAGCACTCGTCGGCGGCGATCACGAAGTCATGTTCGTCGGCCAGGGCGATCAGCTTCTTCAGGGTATCCAACGGGATCAGCGCGCCAGTGGGGTTGCCCGGAGAGCAGAGGAAGAGGATCTGGCAGCGTTGCCAGATGTCCGCTGGGACGGCATCGAAGTCCGGGTTGAAGCCGTTTTCCGCCAGGCACGGCAGGTAGTGGGGCTCGGCGCCGGCCAGCAGGGCTGCGCCTTCGTAGATTTGATAGAAGGGGTTCGGGCTGACCACCAGGCCGTTGTCGGCGCGGTTCACCACTGCCTGAGTGAAGGCGAACAGCGCTTCGCGGGTACCGTTCACCGGCAGTACGTGGCGGGCGGCGTCGAGCCAGCCGGCCGGGACCTTGAAGCGTCGCTCGCACCAGTGGGCGATGGCCTCGCGCAGGGCCGGGATACCCAGGGTGGTGGGGTAGACCGCCAACTGCTCCAGATTGGCCGACAAGGCCTCGGCGACGAACGCCGGGGAACGGTGCTTGGGCTCGCCGATGGACAGGGCGATGGCCTTCTTCTGGGCCGGTGGCTGGGCGCCGGCCAGCAGGGCGCGGAGTTTCTCGAAGGGGTAGGGCTGCAGGTGGTTCAGGGCTTCGTTCATGGTTGTAGGGCGTCAACAGGGAGGTCGTGGGTGAAACGGTGCAATCCGGCCTACGGCCTTATTGCACCCTACGGGTTCAGATGCTTATCCGCGTCGGGTCCAGGCTCTGTCCGTTGGCTTGGGACAACTGGGAGACGATGGCCTCTTGGAGCCGCAGGCAGAACTCGGGGTCGGAAAGCGGCTGGTTGTTGGCGTCTGTGATGAAGAAGACGTCTTCGACCCGCTCGCCCAGCGTGGCGATCTTGGCGTTCTGCAGCGAAAGGTCGAACTCCAGGAAGATGCGCCCGATACGCGCCAGCAGGCCGGGGCGGTCGGGGGCAGTCAATTCGAGGATGGTTACCGGGCGCTGGGCGTCATTGGAGATGGTCACCTGCGGCGGGAAGGCGAAATGCTTGAGCTGGCGCGGGACGCGGCGCTGGATGATGGCTGGGTACTCGTCCGGATTCTTCAGGGCGTCGATCAGGCCTTCGCGGATTTCGCGGATGCGCGCCGGGTTCTCGCCGATCCGCCCGCCATCGGCATCTAGCACGATGTAGGTGTCGAGGGTGAACTGGCTGGTGGAGGTGATGATCCGCGCGTCGTGAATGTTCAGGTTCAACTGCGACATGGCGGCCACGGTCACAGCGAAGAAGTCGTGCTGGTCCGGTGCGTAGATGAATATCTGAGTGGCGCCCTCGAACTCGCGCTGGGCGGTTTCCTTGATCAATACCAGAGGATCGTTGCCGGCCGGGTGCTGGAGGATGGCCTCGGTGTGCCAGGCCACGTCATTGGCGGTGTGGCGCAGGAAATAGTCATCGCCCAGTTGCGACCAGAGCTGCTCGGCCTCGTCCTGGTCGATACCGTTGCGTACCAGGATGTCGATGGCGGCGGACTGGGTCTGGCGGATCTGCTCTTCGCGCTCCAGCGGATTCTCCAGGCCGCGGCGCAATGCACGCTTGGTCTCGGTGTAGAGCTGACGCAGCAGGCTGGCGCGCCAGGAGTTCCACAGGCTCGGGTTGGTGGCGTTGATGTCGGCCACGGTAAGTACGTAGAGGTAGTCCAGACGGGTCTGGTCGCCCACCAGGCGGGCGAAGTCGTAGATCACCTGCGGGTCGGAGAGATCCTTGCGCTGGGCCGTGGTGGACATCACCAGATGGTGCTGCACCAGCCAGGCCACCAGGCGCGAATCCCATACCGGGAGATGGTGGCGGGCGCAAAAGATCTCGGCATCCACTGCGCCCAGCTCGGAGTGGTCACCGCCGCGGCCCTTGCCGATGTCATGGTAGAGCCCGGCGAGGTAGATCAGCTCAGGCTTGGGGAGCTTGTCGATGAGCTTGCTGGCCAGGGGGAATTTCTCCGCCAGCTCCGGCCACTTCAGCTTGCGCAAGTGCTTGATCAGATTGAGGGTGTGGGCGTCCACCGTATAAATGTGGAAAAGGTCGTGCTGCATCTGCCCGATTATCTGGCCGAACTCCGGCAGGTACAGGCCAAGAATGCCGTAGCGGTTCATCCGCCGCAGGTTGCGGTGGATGCCTTGGACAGACTTGAACAGCTCGATGAACAGGCTGGTGTTGCGGATATCCTTGCGGAAATCGTCGTCGATCAGGTGACGGCTATCCCGCAGCAGGCGGATGGTATCCGCGCGCACGCCCTTTATCTCCGGGTGCTGGGCCATCAGCACGAAGATTTCCAGCATGGCGAAGGGGGTGCGCTTGAAGACGTTGGGATGGGTCACCTCGATGTAGCCGTCGCGCAGTTGGAAGCGGCTGTTCAGCGGCTGCGCCTGGCCGGTTTCGCCAGCGCGGAGTATGACTTCCTCGAAATGCTGGTTGATCAGGTCGCTGAGTTCGGAAACCCCCATCACCACCCGGTAGTACTTCTGCATGAAACGCTCGATGCCGAGCTTGTCGTCACCGTCTTCAAAGCCGAGCAGGGCAGCGATCTTGCGCTGGTGGTCGAACAGCAGACGGTCTTCGGCGCGGCCGGCCAGCATGTGCAGCGCGTAGCGCACCTTCCAGAGGAACTCTTGGCTGGAGGCGAGCATGCTGCATTCGCTTTCCACCAGAAAACCCTGTTGCACCAGGCCGTGCAGGTTGAGGCTACCGAACTGGCGGCGGGCGACCCAGAGAATCGTCTGGATATCGCGCAGGCCGCCTGGGGAGCCCTTCACATTGGGTTCCAGGTTGTATTCGGTGTCGTTGTACTTGGCGTGACGTGCCTTTTGCTCGTTGCGCTTGGCGAGGAAGAAGTGCTTGCTCGGCCACATCTGCTCGGGGCTGGTGACCGCCAGCATGCGCTGGCGAAGATGCTCCGGGCCAGCGATGGTGCGGCTTTCCATCAGGTTGGTGACCACCGTCAGGTCGGCGCGGGCCTCTTCGGCGCACTCGGCTACCGAGCGTACGCTCTGGCCGACTTCCAGGCCGATGTCCCAGAGCAGGGTAAGGAAGCCTTCGATGGGCTCGCGGAAAACTTCGTGGTCAGCGCTGTCCAGCAGGATCAGCAAGTCGATGTCGGAAAAGGGGTGCAGCTCGCCGCGCCCGTAGCCGCCGACCGCCAGCAAGGCGATGTCGGCGTCCTCGCTCCAATCGAAGCGCTCCCATGCCGCCCGCAGGATCTGGTCGACGAACCAGGCACGGTCCTCCACCAGGCGACGGATGTCGCGACCGTGGGTGAAACGGTTGTCGAGCACTTCACGGGCCTGGCGTATGGCTTTCTTGAAGGCAGCGATGGGGCTGGACTTCAAGGCCAGTTCCGCCTGGAACTGCCCGCGGTCGAACAACTCGGGATCCACCTGCGGCATGGGGCGGCTTTCCTTATATAAGTCGGTGATCAGGGCGATGTGCGCGCCAGCGTATCGTCGCTGCGCAGCGTGAGGATCTCGTAGCCATCGGCAGTCACCAGGACGGTGTGCTCCCACTGGGCGGAAAGCTTGCGGTCCTTGGTGATGGCGGTCCAGCCGTCACCCAGCAGGCGGGTTTCCGGGCGGCCCTGGTTGATCATCGGCTCGATGGTGAAGGTCATGCCTTCCTTGAGCTCCATGCCGGTGCCGGCGCGGCCGTAGTGCAGGACCTGAGGCTCTTCGTGGAACACCGCGCCGATGCCATGGCCGCAATATTCACGGACCACCGAGTAACCGAGCTTCTCGGCATGCTTCTGGATCACTTCGCCGATATCCCCCAGACGCGCACCGGGCTTCACCAACTGGATGCCCTTGTACATACATTCCTGGGTTACGCGGCAGAGCTTGTCGGCCCACTCCGGCGCCTTGCCCACCAGGAACATCTTGCTGGTGTCGCCGTGGTAGCCATCCTTGATGACGGTGATGTCGATATTGAGGATGTCGCCATCCTTCAGCGGCTTCTCGTTGGGGATGCCATGGCACACTACATGGTTGACCGAGGTGCAGATCGACTTGGGGAAGCCCTTGTAGTTGAGGGGGGCGGGGATGGCCTGCTGCACATTGACGATGTAGTCGTGGCAGATACGATCCAGTTCCTCGGTGGTCACGCCGGGTTTGACATGCTCGCCGATCATCTCCAGCACTTCGGCGGCCAGGCGGCCGGCAACGCGCATTTTCTCGATTTCTGCGGACGTCTTGATGGTGACGGTCATATTGGGTCTCGGGCGCAAACGGAAAAGGCTTGATATTAACAGCTTCAAGCCGCAAGCCATAAGCGGCTAGCAGGAAGCAGCCTGTTTTGCGGCGTATCGTTCCAGTAGCCTGGGTCTGCTTTTTGTGCTATAAAACGCGCCGCTTTACGGGCGTACTGTCCGAAAGCACAAACCCACACACGTATCGACACGATCTCCTGGGTGCCCGAAAGGGTTGGATATTGGGATACGTGGAGGCCTAACCCGACTTATCGAGGAATAGAAATGTCCCAAGTCAATATGCGCGATATGCTGAAGGCCGGTGTGCACTTCGGCCACCAGACCCGTTACTGGAACCCGAAAATGGGCAAGTACATTTTCGGCGCGCGTAACAAGATCCACATCATCAACCTTGAAAAAACCCTGCCGATGTTCAACGAGGCCCTGTCCTTCGTTGAGAAACTGGCTGCAGGCAAGAACA
The DNA here is from genome assembly GCF_038440135.1 of Pseudomonas sp. OTU5201. NCBI lineage: Bacteria > Pseudomonadati > Pseudomonadota > Gammaproteobacteria > Pseudomonadales > Pseudomonadaceae > Pseudomonas > Pseudomonas sp. OTU5201. The sequence continues at coordinate 69,773 of NZ_JASATC010000002.1, forward strand.
AGGTTCTGTTCGTCGGCACCAAGCGTTCCGCTGGCAAGATCGTTCGCGAAGAAGCTGCTCGTTGCGGCTCCCCGTACGTCGATCACCGTTGGCTGGGCGGCATGCTGACCAACTACAAGACCATCCGTCAGTCCATCAAGCGCCTGCGCGAGCTGGAAACCCAGTCCCAGGACGGCACCTTCGCCAAGCTGACCAAGAAAGAAGCCCTGATGCGCACCCGCGACCTCGAGAAGCTCGAGCGCAGCCTGGGTGGTATCAAGGAGATGGGTGGCCTGCCGGACGCTCTGTTCGTGATCGACGTTGACCACGAGCGCATCGCCATCAGCGAAGCTAACAAACTGGGCATCCCGGTTATCGGCATTGTCGATACCAACAGCAGCCCGGAAGGCGTTGACTACGTCATCCCGGGTAACGACGACGCCATCCGCGCCGTTCAGCTGTACCTGGCCAGCGTTGCTGATGCTGTAATCCGCGGCCGTCAGAATGCCGTTGGTGGCCCTGACGAGTTCGTCGAAGAAGCTGCTTCCGAGGCCGCAGAAGGCTGAGTTGACAGCCGTCTAGCGTTACCCGGTGCGCAAGAAGGGGGCTAGGCCCCCTTTTTGCCACCTCCGAATTGTGAATGCCCGGATCTCTGGGCTGAATGGTTGAAAACCTATTCAAGAGGATTGCGACATGGCAGAGATTACTGCAGCCCTGGTTAAAGAACTGCGCGAGCGTACCGGCCTGGGCATGATGGATTGCAAGAAGGCCCTGACCGCCGCTGAAGGCGACATCGAGAAGGCCATCGACGACATGCGCGCCGCTGGCGCCATCAAGGCTGCCAAGAAGGCTGGCAACATCGCCGCCGAAGGCGCCATCGCTGTCAAAGTGGCTGACGACAACAAGGTTGCCGTCATCATTGAAGTCAACTCCCAGACCGACTTCCTGGCCCTGCAGGACGACTTCAAGTCCTTCGTCGCCGCTTCCCTGGATCAGGCTTTCAACGAGAAGCTGACCGACGCTGCTCCGCTGGTCGAATCCCGCGAAGAAGCCCGTCTGGCCCTGGTTGCTAAGACCGGTGAGAACGTCAACATCCGTCGCCTGACCCGCGTTGAAGGCGATGTAGTAGGTGCTTACCTGCACGGTCACCGCATCGGTGTAGTCGTGAACCTGAAAGGCGGCAACCCGGAACTGGCCAAGGACATCGCCATGCACGTGGCTGCCAGCAACCCGCAGTTCCTGAACTCGACCCAGGTTTCCGAAGAAGCTGTTGCCAAGGAAAAGGAAATCTTCCTGGCCCTGAACGCCGACAAGATCGCCGGCAAGCCGGAAAACATTGTCGAGAACATGGTCAAGGGTCGTATCGCCAAGTTCCTGGCCGAAGCCAGTCTGGTCGAGCAGCCTTTCGTCAAGGATCCGGAAATCAAGGTCGGCGACCTGGCCAAGAAAGCCGGTGCTGAGATCGTTTCCTTCGTTCGCTACGAAGTGGGCGAAGGCATCGAGAAAGTCGAAGTAGACTTCGCTGCCGAAGTAGCTGCCCAAGTCGCTGCTACCAAGCAGTAAGACGGCCTCGGCTGTCGCCCCGCAAGAGGCTGCCCGCTAACGCGTGCGGCCTCTTCGTCAAACTGGGGAATCATTTCGGGGCGGTTTCCGCGGCGGGCTTCGGTCATCAGGCACCAACCGCCGATTGCGCAGTCTCAGGACTCGCCAGTACACAGGGCCTTTCGAGGTCCGCGAATTCAAATAGCGCCGCAGGAGAGATACGCAATGGCTCAGCAGGTGAGTGGTCGCCAACCTCGCTATAAACGCATTCTGCTCAAACTCAGCGGTGAGGCCCTTATGGGCTCCGAGGAGTTCGGTATCGATCCGAAAGTCCTCGATCGCATGGCGCTGGAAATCGGCCAGTTGGTCGGTATCGGCGTCCAGGTCGGCCTAGTGATCGGCGGCGGCAACCTGTTCCGTGGTGCGGCCCTGAGCGCCGCCGGCATGGATCGGGTAACTGGCGACCACATGGGTATGCTGGCCACCGTGATGAACGCCCTGGCCATGCGCGACGCGCTTGAGCGTTCCAACATCCCCGCCATCGTGATGTCGGCCATTTCCATGGTTGGCGTGACCGATCACTACGATCGCCGCAAGGCCATGCGCCACCTGGCTTCTGGCGAAGTGGTGATTTTCTCCGCCGGTACCGGCAACCCGTTCTTCACCACCGACTCGGCCGCCTGCCTGCGCGCCATCGAAGTGGATGCGGACGTGGTGCTGAAAGCCACCAAGGTCGATGGCGTGTACACTGCCGACCCGTTCAAGGACCCCAATGCCGAGAAATTCGAGCACCTGACCTATGACGAGGTGCTGGATCGCAAGCTGGGTGTCATGGACCTCACGGCCATCTGTCTGTGTCGTGATCAGAAGATGCCGCTGCGGGTCTTCAATATGAATAAACCGGGTGCCCTGCTGAACATCGTGGTTGGCGGCGCCGAAGGAACCCTGATCGAGGAGGGCGAAAAGTGATCAACGAGATCAAGCAAGAAGCGCAGGAGCGCATGAAGAAAACCCTGGAATCGCTGGATCATGCTTTCGCCAAGATCCGCACCGGGCGTGCGCACCCGAGCATTCTGGATAGCGTGATGGTGTCTTACTACGGTACTGACACTCCCCTGCGCCAGGTTGCCAACGTGATCGCGGAGGACTCCCGCACCCTGGCCCTGACCGTGTTCGACAAGAGCATGATCCAGGCTGTGGAAAAGGCCATCATGACCTCTGACCTGGGTCTGAACCCGGCCACCGCAGGTACCACCATTCGCGTGCCGATGCCCGCCCTGACCGAGGAAACTCGCAAGGGCTACACCAAGCAGGCGCGTGCTGAAGCTGAAAACGCCCGTGTTGCCGTGCGCAACATCCGCCGTGATGCGCTTGCGCAGCTGAAGGACCTGGTCAAGGAAAAGGAAATCAGTGAAGACGACGAGCGTCGTGCCGCCGATGACGTCCAGAAGCTGACCGACAAGTTCGTTGGTGATGTCGACAAGGCTCTGGAAAACAAAGAAAAAGACCTGATGGCCGTCTGACGCCCGGAATCGTCATGGACAAATTCCAGCAAGGCGCGCACCCCGCGGTGCCACGGCATGTGGCGATCATCATGGACGGTAACAACCGTTGGGCGAAGAAGCGCCTGCTGCCCGGCGTCGCCGGCCATAAGGCTGGCGTGGATGCAGTCCGGGCGGTGATCGAGGTGTGCGCTGAGGCTGGCGTCGAAGTGCTCACCCTGTTCGCCTTCTCCAGTGAGAACTGGCAGCGCCCGGCTGACGAGGTCGGCGCCTTGATGGAGTTGTTCCTGGGGGCGTTGCGCCGTGAGGCTCGGCGCCTGGACCAGAACGATATTCGTTTGCGCATCATCGGCGATCGTTCGCGCTTCCACCCGGAGCTGCAGGCCGCCATGCGCGAGGTTGAGCAGTTGACCTCCAGCCATCAGAAGTTCGTCCTTCAGGTCGCCGCCAACTACGGCGGACAGTGGGACATCACCCAGGCCGCACAGCGCCTGGCTCGTGAGGTCCAGGCTGGCCACCTGCAGGTCGACGATATTTCCCCTCAGTTGCTGCAAAGTTGCCTGGTTACCGGCGACCTGCCGCTGCCCGATCTGTGCATTCGTACCGGTGGCGAGCATCGCATCAGCAACTTCCTGCTGTGGCAGCTCGCCTATGCCGAGCTGTATTTCTCCGATCTCTTCTGGCCTGACTTCAAGCACGAAGCCATGCGCAAGGCGCTGGCAGACTTTGCCAAGCGACAGCGTCGCTTCGGCAAGACCAGCGAGCAGCTAGAAGCCGAGGCCCGAGCCAAATGCTGAAACAACGCGTCATCACCGCCCTGGTGTTGTTGCCGATCGCCCTTGCAGGCTTCTTCTGGCTGGATGGCGGCGCCTTCGCCCTGTTCATCGGCGCCGTGGTAAGCCTCGGCGGTTGGGAGTGGGCACGCCTGGCGGGCTTTTCGCCTCAACTCCTGCGCATCGCCTACGGCATGCTCGTGGCGGCGCTGCTGTATGGGCTCTATCTCGTGCCGGACCTGGCCCCCCTGGTCCTGGTGTTGGGTGTGCTCTGGTGGGGAGCGGCGACTGTCTTTGTGCTGGGCTATCCCGAAACCAGTCGCTACTGGGGCGGTACGCCTGGAAAGCTGGTGATTGGCCTGCTGATCCTGTTGCCAGCCTGGCAAGGCCTGGTGCTGTTCAAGCAGTGGCCGCTGGCCAATTGGCTGATCCTGGCCGTGATGGTGCTGGTCTGGGCGGCCGATATCGGTGCTTATTTTTCCGGCAAGGCCTTCGGCAAGCGCAAGCTGGCCCCTCAGGTAAGTCCTGGCAAGAGCTGGGAAGGCCTGATAGGAGGGCTGCTGGCCAGCCTGCTGATTACTGCTGGTGTCGGTTTCTACCGCGGCTGGGCGGGTTCAGAGCTGCTGCTCGCCCTGGCGGGGGCGGCCCTGGTGGTACTGATTTCAGTGGTGGGTGACTTGACCGAGAGCATGTTCAAGCGCCAGTCCGGCATCAAGGACAGCAGCAATCTGTTGCCGGGCCACGGCGGTGTGCTGGACCGAATCGATAGTCTGACGGCGGCCATTCCGCTTTTCGCTGCGCTGCTATGGGCCGCCGGCTGGGGTGCGCTGTGAGTCAGCCGCAACGCATTACCGTGCTGGGGGCCACCGGCTCCATCGGTCTCAGCACCCTGGATGTCATCGGTCGTCACCCCGGCCGATACCGGGCTTTCGCCCTCAGTGGCTTCAGCCGTCTGGGTGAGTTGGAAACCTTGTGTCTGCGTCATCGTCCCGAGTTCGCCGTAGTGCCGGATGCTGATGCAGCCCGGCACCTTCAGGGCGGCCTGTTGGCGGCCGGTTTGCAAACTCGCGTTCTAGTGGGCGAAAAAGGGCTTTGCGAAGTTGCCGCGCACCCGCAGGCGGATGCTGTGATGGCCGCCATTGTTGGTGCTGCAGGTCTCAAGCCGACTCTCGCGGCGGTCGAGGCAGGCAAGCGGGTGTTGCTGGCCAACAAGGAGGCGCTGGTGATGTCCGGCGCCTTGTTCATGCAAGCGGTGCGCAAGAGTGGTGCCGTGCTCCTTCCGATCGACAGCGAGCACAACGCGATCTTCCAGTGCCTGCCGCAGGATTATGCGCGTGGGCTCGCACCTGTCGGCGTGCGTCGTATTCTGCTGACTGCATCTGGTGGTCCCTTCCGTGAAATGCCGCTGGAGCGGCTGTCGGACGTTTCGCCGGAGCAGGCCTGTGCTCATCCCAATTGGTCCATGGGGCGCAAGATTTCCGTGGACTCGGCCAGCATGATGAACAAGGGGCTGGAACTGATCGAGGCCTGCTGGCTGTTCGATGCCAGCCCGGCCCAAGTGGAGGTCGTGATTCATCCGCAGAGCGTGATCCACTCCCTGGTGGATTATGTGGACGGCTCGGTGTTGGCGCAGCTCGGTAATCCGGATATGCGCACCCCCATCGCCCACGCCTTGGCTTGGCCGGAGCGCATTGATTCCGGTGTATCGCCGCTCGATCTGTTCTCCGTGGCTCGCCTGGACTTCCAGACCCCGGACGAAGAGCGCTTTCCTTGCTTGCGGCTGGCTCGCCAGGCGGCGGAGGAGGGCGGAAGCGCCCCGGCCATGCTTAACGCTGCGAACGAGGTGGCTGTGGCGGCATTCCTCGATCGTCGCATCCGCTTCACCGAGATCGCGAGTATCATCGACGAAGTGCTGAACCGCGAAGCGGCGACTGCTGTCGAAACGCTGGATTCCGTGCTGCAGGCAGATGCCCGTGCTCGGGCAGTCGCGCAGCACTGGTTGGTCCGTCAAGATCGCTAGCAGGTAGCCCTCAAGCGACCACCTGCTCCAGAGGAAACCGATGAGCGCTCTATATATGATTCTTGGCACCCTGGTCGCTCTGGGGGTGCTGGTCACTTTCCACGAGTTCGGTCACTTCTGGGTGGCGCGGCGCTGCGGGGTCAAGGTCCTGCGCTTCTCCGTAGGGTTCGGCACGGCGCTGTTCCGCTGGCATGATCGCCACGGTACCGAGTTCGTTATCGCCGCCATTCCTCTTGGCGGTTACGTGAAGATGCTGGACGAGCGCGAGGCGGAAGTGCCAGCAGAGTTGCTCGACCAATCCTTCAACCGAAAGCCGGTGGGACAACGCATCGCCATCGTGGCTGCCGGGCCCGTCGCCAACTTCCTCCTGGCACTGTTGTTCTTCTGGGTGCTGGCCATGCTCGGCAGTCAGCAGGTACGGCCTGTCATCGGTAGTGTTGAGTCGGACAGCATTGCCGCCCGGGCTGGCCTGGAAGCCGGCGAGGAAATCGTTTCGGTGGACGGCAAGGCCGTCAGCGGCTGGTCCCAGGTGAATCTGCAACTGGTTCGCCGCCTGGGAGAAAGCGGCACGCTCCAGGTCGGCGTGCGTGAGGCCGGCGCCACAACCGAACAGTTCCGAGAGCTGCAGTTGAACGCCTGGCTCAAGGGCGCCGATGAGCCTGACCCGATTGGCGCACTGGGTATCACGCCCTGGCGTCCCGCGATCCCGCCGGTGCTTGCTGAGCTTGACCCGAAGGGGCCGGCCCAGGCGGCAGGACTCAAAGTCGGTGACCGCCTGCTGGCCCTTGACGGTCAGCCGCTTGATGACTGGCAGCAGTTGGTGGAACGGGTGCGCAAGCGTCCCGCCGAGCGAGTCACTCTTAGCGTCGAGAGCGACAGCCAGGTTCGCGAAGTTCAACTGACCCTGGCAAGTCGTGGCGAAGGCGAAGCCCGCAGTGGTTACCTTGGTGCGGGGGTGAAAGGCATTGAATGGCCGCCGGAAATGCTTCGGGAGGTCAGTTTCGGTCCGCTCGATGCGGTGACTGAGGCAGCGGCCAGGACCTGGTCCATGAGCCTGCTAACTCTGGATTCCCTAAAGAAAATGTTGCTCGGCGAGCTCTCGGTAAAAAACTTGAGCGGGCCGATAACCATTGCTAAAGTGGCGGGCGCTTCGGCCCAGTCCGGGGTGGGGGATTTCCTGAACTTCCTCGCCTATCTGAGCATAAGCCTGGGGGTTCTCAATCTGTTGCCAATCCCTGTCCTGGATGGGGGGCACCTGCTGTTCTATCTGATCGAATTGGCGCGAGGTCGTCCATTGTCAGAACGGGTGCAGGCTTGGGGGGTGCAGATCGGTATCAGTTTAGTCGTGGGGGTGATGTTGCTCGCCCTGGTAAACGATCTGAGCCGTCTGTAACAAGTCACTGAATGCCGAGTCTGCCGCCTTGTGCGGCAGATTCTTTATTACCGGTTGGAATTAAAAAGGACTTCATGAAACGCCTGCTGCTACCTGCGGTGCTTGCCGCACTCATGATCGCCGAGGTTCACGCCGAGTCCTTCAACATCTCCGACATTCGCGTCAATGGCCTGCAGCGGGTATCCGCTGGCAGCGTATTCGGCGCACTGCCACTCAACGTCGGCGACACGGCTGATGACCGCCGCCTGGTCGAGGCCACCCGCGCCCTGTTCAAGACGGGTTTCTTCCAAGATATCCAACTGGGCCGCGAAGGCGACGTGCTGGTTATCACCGTAGTCGAGCGTCCGTCGATCTCCAGCATTGAGATCGAGGGCAACAAGGCCATCAGCACCGAAGACCTGCTCAAGGGCCTGAAACAGTCCGGCCTGGCTGACGGGGAAATCTTCCAGCGCGCGACGCTCGAAGGTGTGCGTAACGAACTGCAGCGCCAGTATGTGGCCCAGGGCCGTTACTCCGCCGAGATCGAGGCTGACGTGATCCCGCAGCCGCGCAACCGCGTAGCGCTTAAGATCAAGATCAACGAAGGCTCGGTCGCAGCTATCCAGCACATCAACATCGTCGGCAACACGGTCTTCTCCGATGAGGATCTGATCGACCTGTTCGAACTGAAGACCACCAACTGGCTGTCCTTCTTCAAAAACGACGACAAGTACGCCCGCGAAAAGCTTTCCGGCGACTTGGAGCGTCTGCGTTCCTACTACCTGGACCGCGGCTACATCAACATGGATATCTCTTCCACGCAGGTATCTATCACCCCGGACAAGAAGCACGTCTACGTCACCGTCAACGTTGACGAGGGCGAGAAGTATACCGTTCGCGACGTGAAGCTCTCCGGCGACCTGAAGGTGCCCGAGGACGAAGTGAAGAAGCTGCTGCTGGTACAGCAGGGGCAAGTTTTCTCGCGCAAGGTGATGACGACTACGTCTGAGTTGATTACCCGCCGCCTGGGTAACGAGGGCTATACCTTCGCCAACGTGAACGGCGTGCCGGAAGCCCATGACGAGGACAACACCGTTTCCATCACCTTCGTGGTGGACCCGGGCAAGCGCGCCTATGTCAATCGCATCAATTTCCGTGGCAACACCAAGACAGAAGACGAAGTGCTGCGTCGCGAAATGCGCCAGATGGAAGGTGGCTGGGCGTCGACCTACCTGATCGACCAGTCCAAGACTCGTCTGGAGCGCCTCGGCTTCTTCAAGGAAGTCAACGTCGAGACCCCGCAGGTGCCGGGTACCGATGACCAGGTCGATGTGAACTACACCGTGGAAGAGCAGCCGTCCGGCTCCATCACCGCCAGCGTGGGCTTCGCCCAGAGCGCCGGTCTGATTCTCGGCGGTTCCATCAGCCAAAACAACTTCCTGGGTACTGGTAACAAGGTCAGCATCGGTCTGACCCGTTCCGAGTACCAGACCCGCTACAACTTCGGCTTTGTCGACCCCTACTGGACTCCGGACGGCGTGAGTCTGGGCTACAACGCCTTCTACCGCAGTACCGACTACGATGACCTCGACACCGACGTATCCAGCTATGCGGTGGACAGCTACGGTGCCGGTGTCAGCATCGGTTACCCAATCAGCGAAACTGCGCGCCTGACCTATGGCCTGACCGTGCAGCAGGACAAGATCAATACCGGCATCTACACGGTCGACGAGATCTTCGATTTCCTTGAGGAAGAAGGCGATAGCTACACCAACTTCAAGGGGTCCATTGGTTGGTCCGAATCGACCCTGAACAAGGGCGTAATGGCTACGCGCGGCCACTCCCAGAGCCTGGTGCTGGAAAGCACCATTCCGGGGAGCGACCTGTCGTTCTACAAACTCGACTACCGTGGCCAGCTGTTCACTCCGCTGACCCAGAACACGGCACTGCGTTGGCACACCGAACTGGGCTATGGCGACAGCTATGGTTCCACCTCTGAGCTGCCGTTCTACGAACATTACTTCGCGGGTGGCTTCAACTCGGTACGCGGCTTCGAAGACAGCAGTCTGGGGCCGCGTAGCACACCTAGTCGTGGACAGGCTGTAACGGGCAACGAAGGCACTGCGGCCGACCCGGACCAAGATCCGCTGCCTTTCGGTGGCAACGTTTTGATCCAGGGTGGTGTGGAATTGCTCTTCCCGCTGCCATTCGTCAAGGATCAGCGCCAGCTTCGTACCGTGCTGTTCTGGGATGTGGGTAACGTGTTCGACACCAGTTGCTCGTCCACTGCGACCAACTGCAGCAGTATCAACGCAGGTGATTTGGCGAGTTCGGTGGGTGTAGGTCTGACTTGGATTACTGCGCTGGGCCCGTTGAGCTTCAGTCTGGGCATGCCGGTCAAGAAGCCGGACAATGCCGATACCCAGGTGTTCCAGTTCTCCCTGGGCCAGACTTTCTAAGTGTTTCATCAAGACAACAGTATGTGTTGCAGGAGTTGCATCGTGCGTAAGTTGACTCAATTCGTTCTGGTTGCCGCTGCCTTGATGGCGACTCCGGCTTTCGCGGAAATGAAGATTGCGGTTCTGAACTATCAAATGGCCCTGCTGGAATCCGACGCCGCCAAGAAGTACGCCGTCGATGCAGAGAAGAAGTTCGGCCCCCAACTGAACAAGCTGAAAACCCTGGAAAGCGACGCCAAGCGCATTCAGGACCGTCTGGTGAAAGACGGCGAGAAGATGCAGCAGGCCGAGCGTGAGCGCCTGGAGCTCGAATTCAAGCAAAAAGCTCGTGACTTCCAGTTCCAGTCCAAGGAGCTGAACGAAGCGAAAGCTGTTGCCGATCGCGACATGCTCAAGCAACTCAAGCCGAAGCTGGACAAGGCTGTTGAAGAAGTCCTGAAGAAGGGCAGCTTTGACCTGGTGCTGGAGCGTGGTGCCGTGGTTGACGTCAAGCCGCAGTACGACATCACCCGCCAAGTCATCGAGCGCATGAACCAGCAGCGTTGATGATGACTGCCCCGGTCTTCACTCTCGGCCAACTGGCCGAACGCCTCGGTGCCACCCTGTGTGGTGCCGAAGGTACAGCGATCAGTGGCCTGGCTACCCTGCAGGAGGCTGGTCCGGGCCAACTCACTTTCCTGGCCAATCCGCAGTATCGCAAGTTCCTCGCCGACACCCGTGCCGCAGCCGTATTGCTGACCCCGGCCGATGCGGAGGGTTACAGCGGCAGCGCTCTGGTGGTAGCCAACCCCTACCTGGCTTACGCCGAGCTTTCCCATCTGTTCGACCCCAAGCCCAAGGCTCAACCTGGCATTCATCCGACTGCTGTGGTTGCCGAAGACGCCAAGGTCGATCCGAGCGCTAGCGTCGGTGCCTATGTGGTGATCGAGTCCGGCGTACAAATTGGCGCCGGGGTGACGTTGGGCGCTCATTGCGTGGTCGGTGCCCGCACCGTGATCGGTGAAGGTGGCTGGCTGGCTCCGCGTGTGACCCTCTATCACGATGTGATCATCGGCAAACGCGTAGTTATTCAGTCTGGCGCCGTGATCGGCGGAGAAGGTTTTGGCTTTGCCAACGAGAAAGGCGTCTGGCAGAAGATTGCGCAGATCGGCGGTGTCGTCTTGGGTGATGACGTCGAGGTGGGTGCCAACACCACCATCGACCGCGGTGCCCTGTCCAATACCCAGATCGGCAATGGCGTGAAGCTGGATAACCAGATCATGATCGCGCACAACGTGCAGATTGGTGACAACACCGCCATGGCCGGCTGTGTTGGCATTTCCGGTAGTACCAAGATTGGCCGCAATTGCATGATTGCCGGTGGTGTGGGGATGGTTGGCCACATCGAGGTTTGCGACAACGTGTTCGTCACCGGTATGACCATGGTGACTCGCAATATCACCGAGCCGGGTGCCTACTCTTCCGGTACCGCGATGCAGCCTGCTGCGGAGTGGAAGAAGAGCGCTGCCCGTATTCGCCAGTTGGACGACATGGCGCGTCGTCTGCAGCAACTGGAAAAACGCCTGGCGGCAGTGACCCCGGGCGGGGATGCTTCATCAGAAGCCTGATTTGCGTAGCGCCGTGCATCCCCAATACTTTGAAAAGGCTCCAGGAACATGATGGACATCAACGAGATTCGCGAATATCTGCCGCACCGCTACCCCTTCCTCCTGGTGGATCGAGTGGTGGAGCTGGATGTTGAAGGCAAGCGCATTCGCGCCTACAAGAATGTCAGCATCAACGAGCCCTTCTTCAACGGCCATTTCCCGCAGCACCCGATCATGCCTGGTGTGCTGATCATCGAAGCCATGGCCCAGGCGGCCGGCATCCTCGGTTTCAAGATGCTCGACGTCAAACCTGCTGACGGCACTCTTTACTACTTCGTGGGTTCTGACAAGCTGCGCTTCCGCCAGCCGGTGCTGCCGGGCGACCAACTGATCCTCAGCGCGCAGTTCCTCAGCGTCAAACGCGGCATCTGGAAGTTTGACTGCCACGCTAGTGTCGATGGCAAGGACGTCTGCTCGGCCGAGATCATCTGTGCGGAACGCAAACTATGAGTTTGATTGACCCTCGCGCCATTATCGATCCGTCGGCAAAGCTGGCGGATGGTGTTCAGGTCGGCCCCTGGTCGATCATTGGACCCGATGTGGAAATTGGCGAGGGGACCGTGGTCGGACCCCATGTGGTCATCAAGGGGCCGACCCGTATCGGCAAGCACAACCGCATCTATCAGTTCTCTTCGGTGGGCGAGGACACGCCCGACCTGAAGTACAAGGGTGAGCCCACCCGCCTGGTGATCGGCGACCACAATGTGATCCGCGAAGGCGTGACCATCCACCGTGGCACCGTGCAGGACCGCTCCGAGACAACCATTGGTGACCACAATCTGCTGATGGCTTATGTTCACATCGGTCACGACAGCGTGATCGCGAATCATTGCATTCTGGTGAACAACACTGCGCTGGCCGGCCATGTACATGTGGACGACTGGGCAATTCTCTCCGGTTACACTCTGGTGCATCAGTTCTGCCGCATCGGCGCCCACAGCTTCTCGGGCATGGGCACGGCCATCGGCAAAGACGTGCCGGCCTACGTCACCGTCTTTGGTAACCCGGCCGAGGCCCGCAGCATGAACTTCGAGGGTATGCGCCGTCGCGGTTTCAGCGCCGAAGCCATTGCTGCCCTGCGTCGTGCCTACAAGGTGGTCTACCGCCAGGGGCTGACCGTCGAGCAGGCACTTGCCGAACTCGCCGAGACCTCTGACCAGTTCCCGGAGGTTGCCGTTTTCCGCGACTCCATCCAGTCCTCGACCCGCGGCATTACCCGCTGAGCCCATGAATCGTCCTTTGCGCATCGCGCTGGTTGCCGGCGAGGCGTCCGGCGACATCCTTGGTTCCACCCTCATGCAGGCGCTCAAGGTGCGCCATCCCGACGCGCAGTTCATCGGCGTTGGCGGCCCGCGCATGCAGGCTGAGGGGCTGAAATCCTATTTCCCCATGGAACGCTTGGCAGTCATGGGCCTGGTGGAGGTGCTTGGGCGTCTTCCCGAGTTGCTGGCGCGCCGTAAGCGTCTGATCCAGACCCTGATCGATGAGCGTCCCGACGTCTTCATCGGCATCGACGCACCGGACTTCAACCTGGGCGTCGAGCTCAAGCTTCGACGCGCCGGTATCAAGACCGTGCACTACGTCAGCCCCTCGGTCTGGGCCTGGCGGCAGAAGCGTGTGTTGAAAATTCGCGAAGGGTGCGACCTGATGCTCACGCTCTTCCCCTTCGAAGCGCGGTTCTATGACGAGCATGGGGTGCCGGTGCGCTTTGTCGGCCACCCACTGGCCGATGCCATTCCGTTGCAGGCCGATCGCGCGACTGCGCGGCTCGCGCTGGACCTGCCCGAGGACTCGCCCGTGGTGGCGTTGTTGCCGGGTAGCCGGGGCGGTGAAGTTGGCAAGTTGGGGGCCTTGTTCCTGGACGCCGCCGAACGCCTGCGTTCCATTCGCCCCGGCATTCGTTTTGTGCTGCCCTGCGCGAGTCCAGAGCGGCGCGCACAGGTCGAGGCGATGGTCGCCGGTCGCGACCTGCCGTTGAAACTGCTCGATGGTCGTTCCCACGAGGCCCTGGCTGCATGCGATGCGGTACTGATCGCCTCCGGCACCGCCACGCTGGAAGCCCTGCTGTACAAGCGTCCGATGGTAGTGGCCTACAAGGTTGCACCGCTGACTTACCGGATTCTCAAGCGCCTGGTGAGGAGCCCCTACGTGTCCCTGCCTAACCTGCTGGCTCAACGTCTGCTGGTACCTGAGCTGCTGCAGGATGCCGCGACGCCCGAGGCCTTGGCCCAGGCTGTTTCGCCCTTGCTGGAAGACGGAGAGGTGCAGACCCATGGCTTCGATGTCATTCACCGTTCCCTGCGTCAGGACGCATCGCGCCAGGCGGCCGATGCCGTCCTGCAACTGATTGGAGTGCCCTGATGCAGCTCGGTCTGGATTTCAGCCTGGTTGAAGAGCTGGTGGCCGGCGTCGACGAAGTCGGTCGTGGCCCTCTCTGCGGTCCGGTGGTTACCGCGGCGGTCATTCTTGATCCGGCGCGGCCGATTATCGGTCTCAATGATTCGAAGAAGCTCTCCGAAGCCCGCCGGGATGCGTTGTTCGACGAGATCCGAGAAAAGGCCCTTGCTTGGTGCATCGCCCGTGCCGAGGTGGAGGAGATCGATCAGCTGAACATCCTCCATGCCACCATGCTGGCGATGCAGCGCGCCGTGGAGGGCCTCAGCGTTACGCCGAAATTGGCCCTGATCGATGGCAATCGTTGCCCCAAGCTCAAGGTTCCCAGCGCGCCTGTGGTCAAGGGCGATAGCCAGGTGCCGGCCATTGCTGCTGCGTCTATCCTGGCCAAGGTCAGTCGCGACCGTGAGATGGCCGAACTGGACGCGTTCTACCCCGGCTACGGCATCGCCGGGCACAAGGGCTATCCCACGCCGGTCCACCTTGAGGCCCTGCGTCGCCTGGGACCGACGCCGATCCATCGACGCTCTTTCGGCCCGGTTCGGGAGCTGATCGAGGGGGGCCGCTGAGGCCTGTTGTCGCTCCAGTCCGCGACCTTGCCCCAAGCCTGTAGCTTTATCCGATGGCCCGGTACAATCCGGGCCTTGTCGTTTTCGCGTTATGCATAGGACTTCCATGACCGCTTCCTTCGTCCATCTGCGTCTGCATTCCGAATACTCCCTGGTAGACGGCCTGGTACGGGTCAAGCCGCTGGTCAAGGCCGTGGCGGGAGCGGGTATGCCGGCGGTGGCGATCACCGACCAGAGCAACATGTGCTCGCTGGTGAAGTTCTACAAAGCCGCCATGGGTGGCGGCATCAAACCCATCTGCGGGGCCGATATCTGGCTGGCCAGCCCCTTCGAGGATGGGCCCTTGAGCCGCATGACACTGCTGGCGATGAGCGCCAAGGGTTACCGCAACCTGACCGAACTCATCTCCCGTGGCTGGTCCGAAGGCCAGAGCAATGGTCTGGTGATCATCCAGCGGGAATGGGTGAAGGAAGCTGCCGAAGGCCTGATTGCCCTGTCCGGCGCCAAGGAAGGGGAGATCGGGATGGCCCTGCTCAATGGCGACCAAGCCGGCGCCGAGGCCTTTCTGGCCGAGTGGCAGATCGTCTTCCCGGATCGCTTCTATCTGGAACTGCAGCGTACCTCCCGCGTCCTCGACGAAGAACATGTGCATGCCGCGGTTGCGCTGGCCGAGCGCTGCGGCGCTCCATTGGTGGCGACCAACGATGTGCGCTTCATCAAGCCCGGCGATTTCGAGGCTCACGAGACTCGCGTCTGCATCGGCGAAGGCCGGGTTCTGGACGATCCGCGTCGGCCGCGTAACTACTCCGATCAGCAGTACCTCAAGTCTCCTGAGGAGATGGCCGAACTGTTCGCCGACATCCCCGAAGCGCTGGAAAACACGGTCGAGATCGCCAAGCGCTGCAATATAGAGGTCCAGCTGGGCAAGCACTTCCTGCCCGACTTCCCCACGCCCAATGGCATGAGCATTGACGACTACCTCCGTCATGCTTCCTTCGAGGGCCTGGAAGAGCGGCTGGCCGTGCTCTTGCCGAAGGACACCACGCCTGACTACGAAGAGAAGCGACAGCTCTACATCGACCGACTGGAGTTCGAACTCGGCACCATCATCCAGATGGGCTTCCCCGGTTACTTCCTGATCGTTGCGGACTTCATCCAGTGGGCCAAGAACAACGGCGTGCCGGTGGGGCCTGGCCGGGGCTCGGGCGCGGGTTCGCTGGTGGCCTACGTACTGAAAATCACCGACCTTGATCCGCTGGCCTACGACCTGCTGTTCGAGCGATTCCTCAATCCCGAGCGGGTCTCCATGCCCGACTTCGACGTCGATTTCTGCATGGACGGCCGCGACCGTGTGATTGACTACGTTGCCGACAAGTACGGGCGCAACGCGGTAAGCCAGATCATCACCTTCGGCTCCATGGCGGCCAAGGCGGTGGTGCGCGACGTGGCGCGGGTACAGGGCAAGTCTTACGGCCTGGCCGATCGCCTGTCGAAGATGATCCCCTTCGAAGTGGGCATGACCCTGGAGGCGGCGTTCAACCAGGAAGAAGCGCTGCGGGACTTCCTCAAGGTGGACGAAGAAGCCCAGGAAATATGGGACATGGCCTTGAAGCTGGAGGGCATTACCCGGGGTACTGGCAAGCACGCCGGTGGCGTAGTGATCGCGCCGACCAAGCTCACCGACTTCTCGCCGATCGCCTGCGACGAAGAGGGCGCTGGCCTGGTGACCCAGTTCGACAAGGACGATGTGGAGGCCGCCGGCCTGGTGAAGTTCGACTTCCTCGGCCTGCGCACCCTGACGATCATCAAGTGGGCCATGGAGATGATCAACCGCGAGCAGGAGAAGCATGGCCTGCCGCTGGTGGACATCGACCGTATCCCGCTCGACGACAAGAAAACCTACGACATGTTGCAGAAGGCGGAGACCACGGCGGTCTTCCAGCTTGAATCGCGCGGCATGAAGGAGCTGATCAAGAAGCTCAAGCCCGACTGCCTGGAAGACATGATCGCACTGGTGGCGTTGTTCCGTCCGGGCCCCCTGCAGTCAGGCATGGTGGACGACTTCATCAACCGTAAGCACGGCCGCGCCGAGCTCTCCTACCCGCACCCTGACTACCAATATGCGGGGTTGGAGCCGGTACTCAAGCCGACCTACGGCATCATCCTGTACCAGGAACAGGTGATGCAGATCGCCCAGGTGATGGCCGGCTATACCCTTGGCGGCGCGGACATGCTGCGACGTGCCATGGGTAAGAAGAAACCCGAGGAAATGGCCAAGCAGCGCGGCGGCTTCATTGAAGGCTGCTCGAACAACGGCATCGACCCGAACCTCTCGGGCAACATCTTCGACCTGGTTGAAAAGTTCGCCGGCTACGGCTTCAACAAGTCCCACTCCGCTGCCTACGGCTGGGTCTCCTACCAGACCGCGTGGCTCAAGGCGCACTTCCCGGCACCCTTCATGGCCGCGGTACTCACTGCGGATATGCACAACACCGACAAGGTGGTGACGCTGATCGAAGAATGCCGGCACATGAAGCTACGCATCGTCGCCCCCGACGTGAACAACTCCGAGTACCGTTTCACCGTCGATGAAGATGGCCAGATCGTCTACGGCCTCGGCGCCATCAAGGGCGTGGGTGAAGGCCCGGTGGAGGCCATCACGGAGTGTCGAGCCGAGGGTGGACCTTTCAAGGACCTGTTCGATTTCTGCAACCGCGTCGACCTCAAGCGCATCAACAAGCGGACCCTCGAGGCGCTGATTCGCGGCGGTGCCCTCGATCGCCTGGGGCCGTTCTTCAGCAACGAGGCCAAGGCCTATCAGGCCGGCATCGACCGCAACCGTGCGGTGTTGCTGGCCGCCATGGAAGAAGCTATCCAGGCCGCCGAGCAGACTGCGCGCAGCCACGACAGCGGCCACATGGACCTCTTCGGGGGGCTGTTCGCCGAGCCCGAGGCGGACGTCTACGCCAACCATCGCAAGGCTAAGGAGCTTTCCCTCAAGGAACGCCTGAAGGGTGAGAAGGACACCCTGGGCCTCTACCTGACCGGTCACCCGATCGACGAGTACGAAGGTGAGGTCCGCCGCTTCGCCCGCCAGCGCATCGTCGAGCTGAAGCCGGCACGGGACACCCAGATCATCGCCGGTCTGATCGTCAACCTGCGGGTGATGAAGAACAAGAAAGGCGACAAGATGGGATTCATCACCCTCGACGATCGTTCCGGCCGCATCGAGGCGTCGCTCTTTGCCGAAGCCTTCAACGCCGCCCATGGCCTGCTGCAGACGGACGCCCTGGTCGTAGTGGAAGGGGAGGTCAGTCACGATGACTTCTCCGGCGGTCTGCGCCTGCGTGCCAAGCGTGTGCTCAGCCTGGAGGAGGCGCGCACCGGCCTGGCCGAAAGCTTGCGCATGAAGGTGGACTTCAGTGCCCTTCAAGGCGATCGCCTGCGCTGGCTGGCGGAACTCTGCGGTCGTCATCGTGGCTCTTGCCCGCTGACCCTGGACTACAGCGGGAACGACGCGAAGGCCCTGCTGCAGTTCGGCGACGACTGGCGAGTAGCGCCGGCCGACGCTTTGATTCAGGCATTGCGTGACCAGTTTGGGCGCGACAACGTCTTCCTGCACTACCGCTGATGCGAACGTGACAGCACGCTCGCAGCGGCCCGATTTCGATTTGATCTCGACCCGAACGCGCCCGATCCCTTAAGGTAGGGCGCCAAATGGAACCAGCCGCCTGGCCCCAAGCGCACGACGGAAGCCTATGAACCCGAACTTTCTGGATTTCGAACAGCCCATCGCCGATCTGCAAGCCAAGATCGAGGAGCTGCGTCTGGTCGGTAACGACAACGCCCTGAACATCACCGACGAGATCTCCCGCCTGCAGGAGAAGAGCAGCGCGCTCACCGAGAGCATCTTCGGCAACCTTTCCAGCTGGCAGATCGCCCAGCTGGCGCGCCACCCGCGTCGGCCCTATACCCTTGACTATATCGAGCACATCTTCACTGAGTTCGACGAACTGCACGGCGACCGTCACTTCTCCGACGACGCAGCCATCGTTGGCGGCGTTGCCCGCCTGAACGACGAACCGGTCATGATCATCGGCCACCAGAAGGGCCGTGAGGTGCGCGAGAAGGTCCGTCGCAACTTCGGCATGCCGCGCCCCGAGGGCTACCGCAAGGCCTGCCGTCTCATGGAAATGGCCGAACGTTTCAAGATGCCGATCCTCACTTTCATTGACACCCCCGGCGCTTACCCGGGCATCGATGCCGAGGAGCGTGGCCAGAGCGAAGCCATTGCCTGGAACCTGCGCGTCATGGCTCGCCTGAAAACCCCGATCATCGCCACCGTGATCGGTGAAGGTGGTTCCGGTGGCGCGCTGGCCATAGGCGTCTGTGATCGCCTGAACATGCTGCAGTACTCCACCTACTCGGTGATTTCGCCGGAAGGTTGCGCTTCCATCCTGTGGAAAACCGCCGAGAAGGCGCCGGATGCGGCGGAGGCCATGGGCATCACCGCCGAGCGCCTGAAAGGCCTGGGCATTGTCGACAAGGTGATCGCCGAGCCCTTGGGCGGTGCCCACCGCGATCCAGTAGCCACTGCAGAGTCCATCCGCGCGGAGCTCTCCGAGCAGTTGAAAATGCTGCAGAAACTCAGCAACGAGGATCTGCTGAAGCGTCGTTATGATCGCCTGATGAGCTACGGCGTAGCCTGACTCCTCGCTTCAGGCTGCGCGTCTCGGGCCCCGGCTTTATGCTTGGGGCCCGAGTCGGTTACCCGAGCCTCCCATGTCCCTCGAATCCTGCCTGTTGTCCGCCCTGGCCCCGTGGCGCCATGCACCGGCTTGGCGCGTCGCCTTCTCCGGCGGGCTCGACTCCACTGTCCTTCTTCATCTGCTGGTGCGCCTCGCCCGCCGCGAAGCCCTGCCGCCGCTTTCTGCCATCCATGTCCATCACGGCCTGCAGGTCGCGGCCGATGCCTGGCCGAGCCATTGCCGGCGGGTTTGCGATGAACTGGGCGTTCCACTCCAGGTGCTGCGGGTAACGGTAGATTCCGGGCCGAGCCTGGAAAGGGCCGCGCGGGATGCGCGTTATGCCGCCTTCATCGATGGGTTGGGTGCCGGGGAAGTGCTGTTCAGCGCCCAGCACCGTGACGACCAGGCCGAGACGCTGCTCTTCCGCCTGCTGCGTGGTGCCGGTGTGCGTGGGTTGGCGGGCATGCCGGAAAGCCGCTCGCTGGGGCAGGGCACCCTGGTCAGGCCATTGCTGCGCGCAGCTCGTGCCGAGCTGGAAACCTACGCTCGCGCCGAAGGGCTCCAGTGGGTGGAAGACCCGAGCAACGCCGACACGTCGCTATCCCGCAATTTCCTCCGCCACAGCATCTTCCCGGTGCTGCAGGCCCGATGGCCAAAGGTAGCGGAAAGCCTGGCGCGTAGCGCCGAACATCTGGCCGAGGCAGAAACCCTGCTGGGCGAGTTGGCACAGGTGGACCTCGAAAGCGCACGAGACTGCGGTGACTTCCCTTGGCTGCTCCTGCCGTCTCTGGAGCTGCAGATGCTGGTCGTCCTGTCGCCAGCCCGGCAACGCAATGCACTACGTTTCTGGCTGACGAAGTTGACGCCACTTCCCGACAGCGGCCATTGGGCGGGATGGGAAAACCTGCGTAATGCCGCCGTCGATTCGGCGCCGGTCTGGCGTCTCGCGCGGGGCGAACTTCAACGTGCCGACGGACGGTTGTGGTGGTTATCCGGGGACTGGCTCGCCGCACCGGTTTCGAATCTTGCCTGGCACGATCCCGCTCAACCGCTCGAGTTGCCCGGTAACGGCCGGCTGGAGTTGCAGGGCGAGGCGCCGACTGGTCGGCTCGAGGTTCGCTATCGGCAAGGAGGTGAAGTGCTGGAAATAGCAGGGCGAGGGCGTCGCGACCTCAAGCGACTGCTCAATGAGTCGCGGCTGCCCGCTTTTGCCCGTGGCCGATTGCCGCTGCTCTTCGTCGACGGAGAACTGCTGGCCGTGGCCAATCTGCCGGGGCTGGACGGTCCGCAAGCGGGCAACTGGCGTCTGCGCTGGACCCCACCGACGAATGACCAAGGTTTGAGCTGATAGGGTCTTTCCGGTAGACTACGCTCCCGTCTTACATAGCATCCGCTGATTCCTTCGGAATCGGCGGTTGTTGCTTTTGAAGCAGCGCCCCAGTGGCGCTCCATGGTTGAAGGCCATAGCCCTTCATCGCTTTCCCCGGCGGCTTTCCGCCTAAACGCAGACTTCTAGGGTTTTTCATGACGCGCTACATCTTCGTCACGGGCGGTGTTGTTTCTTCTTTGGGGAAAGGCATCGCCTCGGCATCCTTGGCCGCCATTCTGGAAGCGCGGGGGCTGAAGGTCACCATGCTCAAGCTCGACCCGTACATCAACGTGGACCCGGGTACCATGAGCCCCTTCCAGCACGGTGAAGTCTTCGTGACCGAGGACGGTGCCGAGACCGACCTCGACCTGGGCCATTACGAGCGCTTCGTAAGCACCACCATGACCCAGAACAACAACTTCACCACCGGCCGCGTCTATGCCGACGTGCTGCGCAAGGAGCGCCGTGGTGACTATCTGGGTGCCACCATCCAGGTAATTCCGCACATCACCGACGAGATCAAGCACCGCATCATCAAGGGCGCCGCTGGTGCGGACGTGGCCCTGGTGGAAATCGGCGGCACCGTCGGCGACATCGAGTCCCAGCCCTTCCTCGAAGCCATCCGCCAGCTGCGCGTGGAAGTGGGCGCCAAGCGCGCCATGCTGATGCACCTGACCTTGGTCCCCTACATCGCCACCGCCGGCGAGACCAAGACCAAGCCGACCCAGCATTCGGTGAAGGAGCTGCGTTCCATCGGCCTGCAGCCGGACGTGCTGATCTGCCGTTCCGACCATGACGTCGACCTGTCCTCTCGCCGCAAGATCGCCCTGTTCACCAACGTGGAAGAGCGCGCGGTGATCTCCCTGCAGGACGTCGACACCATCTACAAGATTCCGTCCGTGCTGCACGCCCAGGGCCTGGACGACATCGTCGTCGAGCGCTTCGGCCTGCAATGCGGCAGTGCCGACCTCTCCGAGTGGGACCGCGTGGTGGATGCCAAGCTGAACCCTGAGAACGAAGTCACCATCGCCATGGTCGGCAAGTACATGGAGCTGCTGGACGCCTACAAGTCGCTGATCGAAGCGATGAGCCACGCCGGTATCCAGAGTCGCACCAAGGTGAACCTGCGCTACATCGATTCCGAAGACATCGAAACCCAGGGCACTGCCTTGCTGGAGGGCGTTGACGCCATCCTGGTTCCGGGCGGATTCGGCCTACGTGGTGTGGAAGGCAAGATCTCCACCGTTCGCTTCGCCCGCGAGAACAAGATTCCCTATCTTGGCATCTGCCTCGGCATGCAGGTTGCGGTCATCGAATACGCCCGTAACGTGCTGGGCTGGACCGACGCCAACTCCACCGAATTCGACAAATCCAGCGGCCACCCGGTCGTGGGCCTGATCACCGAGTGGCAGGACGCTACCGGCGCTACCGAAATCCGTACCGAAGCGTCCGACCTTGGCGGCACCATGCGCCTCGGCGCCCAGGCCTGCCAGCTGGAAAACGGCTCCCTGGTCCATGACTGCTATGGCAAGGACGAGATCGTCGAGCGCCATCGCCACCGTTATGAAGTGAACAACAACCTGCTGCCGCAACTGCGGGAAGCCGGCCTGAAGGTCACTGGCCGCTCTGGCGACGGTGCCTTGGTGGAAGTCGTGGAGGCTCCGGACCACCCTTGGTTCGTGGCTTGCCAGTTCCACCCGGAGTTCACCTCCACCCCGCGTTACGGCCACCCGCTGTTCAGCGGGTTCGTCAACGCCGCCCTGGCGCAGAAAGCGAAGAAGGCCTGACCCATGGCGCAGAAGATTGTTCGCGTCGGCAATATCGATATCGCCAACGACAAGCCGTTCGTGCTCTTCGGTGGCATGAACGTGCTGGAGTCCCGCGACCTGGCCCTGAAGGTTTGCGAAGAATACGTGCGGGTGACCGAGAAGCTCGGTATCCCCTACGTGTTCAAAGCCAGCTTCGACAAGGCCAACCGCTCCTCGATCAACTCCTTCCGTGGCCCGGGCCTGGAAGAAGGCATGAAGATTTTCGAGGAAGTGAAGAAAACCTTCGGCGTACCGGTGATCACCGACGTCCACGAGCCCTACCAGGCAGCCCCAGTGGCCGAGGTATGCGACATCATCCAGCTTCCGGCCTTCCTGTCCCGGCAGACCGATCTGGTGGTGGCCATGGCCAAGACCGGCGCGGTGATCAACATCAAGAAAGCCCAGTTCCTTGCGCCTCAGGAGATGAAACACATCCTGACCAAGTGCGAGGAAGCCGGTAATGATCGCCTGATTCTCTGCGAGCGCGGTTCCTCCTTCGGTTACAACAACCTGGTCGTGGATATGCTCGGCTTCGGCATCATGAAGCAGTTCGAGTACCCGGTATTCTTCGACGTCACCCACGCCTTGCAGATGCCGGGCGGACGCGCCGACTCCGCCGGCGGCCGCCGTGCCCAGGTCACCGACCTGGCGAAGGCCGGCATGAGCCAGGGCCTGGCCGGTCTGTTCCTCGAGGCCCACCCGGACCCGGACAACGCCAAGTGCGATGGCCCTTGCGCGCTGCGCCTGAACAAACTCGAGCCCTTCCTGTCCCAGCTCAAGCAGCTGGACGACCTGGTCAAGAGTTTTCCGCCGATCGAGACTGCCTGAACCGGCCTTTCTCCGGTAAAGTGCCGCGTGGGCACAATCTGACCGATCGGTCAGGACATTCGCCGGGTCAGCCGACCCCGAGGCCCGGCGAATCGCCCCACTTTCTGCTGAGCGTTTTCGTCAACTTTTGGAGTGCTAACAACAATGGCAAAGATCGTCGACATCAAGGGCCGCGAGGTTCTGGACTCCCGTGGCAACCCCACTGTGGAAGCCGATGTGATCCTCGAGAACGGCATCATCGGTAGCGCTTGCGCGCCGTCCGGTGCTTCCACCGGTTCCCGCGAGGCACTGGAACTGCGTGATGGCGACAAGAGCCGTTACCTGGGCAAGGGCGTACTGAAGGCCGTAGCCAACATCAACGGCCCGATCCGCGATCTGTTGCTGGGCAAGGACGCTGTCGATCAGAAAGCCCTGGACCGCGCCATGATCGAACTGGACGGTACCGAGAACAAGGCCAAACTGGGCGCCAACGCCATCCTCGCCGTGTCCCTGGCCGCCGCCAAGGCCGCTGCCCAGGCCAAGGGCGTGCCGCTCTACGCTCATATTGCCGACCTGAATGGCACGCCGGGCCAGTACTCCATGCCCGTCCCGATGATGAACATCATCAACGGCGGCGAGCACGCCGATAACAACGTCGACATCCAGGAGTTCATGGTGCAGCCGGTTGGCGCCAAGAACTTCGCAGACGCCCTGCGCATGGGCACTGAAATCTTCCACCACCTGAAAGCCGTGCTGAAGGCCCGTGGCCTGAATACTGCGGTAGGCGATGAAGGTGGCTTCGCGCCGAACCTGGCTTCCAACGAGGACGCCTTGGCCGCTATCGCCGAAGCCGTCGCCAATGCCGGCTACAAGCTGGGCACTGACGTGACCCTGGCACTGGATTGCGCCTCGAGCGAATTCTTCAAGGACGGCAATTACGACCTGGCCGGCGAAGGCAAGGTGTTCGACGCTGCCGGTTTCGCTGACTACCTGGCCGGCCTGACCCAGCGCTACCCGATCATCTCCATCGAAGACGGCATGGACGAGTCCGACTGGGCCGGCTGGAAAGACCTGACCGACAAGATCGGCGCCAAGGTGCAACTGGTGGGTGACGACCTGTTCGTGACCAACACCAAGATCCTCAAGGAAGGCATCGAGAAGAGCATTGCCAACTCGATCCTGATCAAGTTCAACCAGATCGGCTCCCTGACCGAGACGCTGGAAGCCATCCAGATGGCCAAGGCTGCCGGCTACACCGCGGTGATCTCTCACCGTTCGGGCGAGACTGAAGACAGCACCATCGCCGACCTGGCCGTAGGCACCGCCGCCGGTCAGATCAAGACCGGCTCCCTGTGCCGTTCCGACCGCGTCTCCAAGTACAACCAGCTGCTGCGTATCGAAGAGCAGTTGGGCGGAAAGGCGCCTTACCGCGGCCGTGCCGAGTTCCGCGGCTAAGTCCGCAGCTGCAATCGGTCAGGCCGGGTTGAAATCAGCCGCTGAATGCCTCTTTACTTCATGTAAACTGCGCGTCATCACCTGATTTCAACCTGCCCGGCCGGCAGGGACTGGTAGAAGGGCAGCGCAAGCTGCCCTTTTCGCATGGATACTCCCTGGCAAAATGACTCGCCCTAACACTTACTGGTTGTTCGTTGTCCTGATCCTGATGCTGGCGGGCCTGCAGTATCGCCTTTGGGTGGGCGATGGCAGCCTGGCGCAGGTCCAGGATCTACAGCAGCAGATCGCCGAGCAGCAAGGTGAGAACGAACGCCTGCTGGAGCGCAACCGTATCCTGGAAGCCGAAGTGATGGAGCTGAAAAAGGGTATGGAAACTGTCGAAGAGCGTGCCCGTCATGAACTGGGCATGGTCAAGGAAGGCGAAACTCTCTACCAGATTTCCGAATGAACCAGGCCGATATCCCTTTCTTCTGGGCAGTGATTCCTGCCGCTGGCGTCGGTGCTCGCATGCGTGCCGACCGTCCCAAGCAATACCTTGAGCTTGCCGGGCGAACCATTATCGAGCACAGCCTCGACTGTTTCCTCGATCACCCTCAGCTCAAGGGACTGGTGATCAGCCTTTCGGCGGATGATCCGTATTGGCCTGCGCTGTCCTGCGCCAGCGACGAGCGCATCATCCGTGCCGACGGTGGCAAGGAGCGCGCGGATTCGGTGCTAAGCGCACTGTTGCGCCTGGCCGAGCGCGGCGCCCGTGCGAACGATTGGGTGCTGGTGCATGATGCGGCACGGCCTAACCTGTCACGTTTTGACCTCGATCTGCTGCTGGCCGAGTTGGCCGACGATCCGGTGGGTGGCTTGCTCGCCGTCCCGGCACGGGACACCTTGAAGCGCGCAAGTGCTGATGGCCGGGTAGCGGAAACCGTCGATCGCAGCCTGATCTGGCAGGCCTACACGCCGCAGATGTTTCGCTTCGGCGCCCTGCATCGGGCCCTGGCCGATGCCCTGGTCGCCGGTGTCGCCATCACTGACGAAGCTTCCGCCATGGAATGGGCGGGGAACGCACCCAGGCTGGTGGAGGGGCGCGCCGACAACCTCAAGATCACTCGCCCCGAAGACCTCGACTGGTTACGTCAGCGCTGGTCGACGCGCGGCTGATCCAGCGCGTACTCAGGCCGTTCGGCCAACCCTTCTTTCAGCAGATCCACCAGTTTCCGTACCTTGGGCGAGAGGTGACGTTGCTGTGGATAAAGTGCCCACACCGCCGTGTTTGGCGGTCGATGTTGTTCCAGCAGAGACACCAATGCGCCGCTGCGCAGGTGCTCCAGCACGTAGTAATCAGGTAGTTGGCACAGGCCGAAACCGCGCAAGGCTGCATCCAGCACTGCTTGGCCGCTGTTGCAGCGCCAATTGCCCTGGACACGGATGGCGTGTTCGCGCCCCTGCTGCAGAAAGTCCCAATGGTCGGCACTGCCAATCAGACAATTGTGCCGGGCCAGTTCCGAGAGGCTGTGGGGGCGACCATAGCGTTCAAGGTAGGAAGGCGCCGCGCACAGGTACATGACCCGTGGTGCCAGGCGTGCGGCCACCAGCCGCGAATCCTGCAAGCGGCCCAGTCGTATCGCCAGGTCGAGGCCTTCATGCACCAGGTCCAGGGTACGGTTGCTGAGCTCGATATCCACCCGCAGTTGTGGGTGGCGCGCCATGAATTCGTTGACCAGCGGCACAATGAAGCGCTCGCCGTAGGCCACCGCGCAGGTCAGGCGCAGCAAGCCCTTGGGTTCGCTGGTCAGATCGCTCACCGCGCGCAGGGCTTCCTCGCGCGCATCCATCAGACGTTGGCAATGTTGCAGGAAGGTTTGTCCGGCCTCGGTGAGGGCGACCTTACGGGTGCTTCGATAGAACAACCGCGTCTGCAGGCGTTCTTCCAGGCCGGCGATCTGTCGGCTGACATGGGACGACGAGATGCCCAGGCGCTTGGCAGCAGCAGTGAACTGGCCTGACTCTGCGACCGCAACGAACTCGTCCAGGCCTTCCCACCGACTCATTGATTATCCCTCGGCTGCAATAATGTTTTGCTTTGTGGCTGATTATTTACCATAAGCGGCTCAACTAAACTCTTTGACCATTTCAATCAGCTGGAGAAAGACCATGATCAAGTCCCGTGCCGCTGTGGCGTTTGCGCCCAACCAGCCGTTGCAAATCGTCGAAGTCGACGTGGCACCTCCCAAGGCCGGCGAAGTTCTGGTGCGGATCGTGGCCACCGGCGTCTGCCACACCGATGCCTACACACTGTCCGGCGCTGACTCCGAAGGCGTGTTTCCCTGCATCCTTGGCCATGAGGGCGGCGGCATCGTCGAAGCCGTGGGCGAGGGCGTCACTTCGCTGGCCGTGGGTGACCATGTGATTCCGCTGTACACGGCCGAATGCCGTGAATGCAAATTCTGCAAATCCGGCAAGACCAACCTGTGCCAGAAGGTACGTGCCACCCAGGGCAAGGGCCTGATGCCGGATGGCACCAGTCGCTTCAGCTACAACGGCCAACCGATATACCACTACATGGGCTGCTCCACTTTCTCTGAGTACACCGTGCTACCGGAAATCTCCCTGGCGAAGATTCCGAAGGACGCGCCGCTGGAGAAGGTCTGCCTGCTGGGCTGCGGTGTGACCACGGGTATCGGCGCAGTGCTCAACACCGCCAAGGTGGAAGAGGGCGCCACCGTGGCAATTTTCGGTCTGGGCGGCATCGGTCTGGCCGCGATCATTGGCGCCAAGATGGCCAAGGCCTCGCGCATCATCGCCGTCGACATCAATCCGGAGAAGTTCGACGTGGCCCGTGAACTGGGAGCCACCGACTTCGTCAATCCGAAGGACCACGCCAAGCCGATCCAGGACGTCATCGTCGAAATGACCGATGGCGGTGTGGATTACAGCTTCGAGTGCGTCGGCAACGTCAATCTGATGCGCGCGGCGCTCGAGTGCTGTCACAAGGGGTGGGGCGAGTCCGTCATCATCGGCGTGGCGCCGGCCGGTGCGGAAATCAGTACCCGTCCGTTCCAGTTGGTGACCGGTCGCGTGTGGCGCGGTTCGGCCTTTGGTGGCGTGAAGGGCCGTACCGAACTGCCGAGCTATGTGGACAAGGCGCAGAAGGGCGAAATCCCGCTGGATACCTTCATCACCCACACCATGGGGCTGGACGACATCAATAAGGCCTTCGACCTGATGCACGAAGGCAAGAGCATCCGTTCGGTCGTTCACTACTAATCAGGTTGGCAGCCCGAGGCAGGCAAGGCATCCAGCTTCGGGCCCCGGCTTTGACGGAGATCGCTCCATGACCCTTGAAATCGTTTCCAGCAACAAGAGCTTCGGCGGGTGGCACAAGCGCTACCGTCACCGCTCTACCAGCCTGAACTGCGACATGGTGTTCGCCGTCTACCTGCCGCCCCAGGCGGAGCAGGGTGGAAAGTTGCCGGTGCTCTACTGGCTGTCGGGGCTGACCTGCACCGATGAGAACTTCATGCAGAAGGCCGGCGCGCAGCGCCTGGCCTCGGAGCTGGGACTGATCATCGTTGCGCCGGACACCAGCCCGCGTGGCGCGGATGTACCCGGTGACCCGGACAACGCCTGGGATTTCGGCCTGGGCGCTGGCTTCTATCTAAATGCCACCCAGGAGCCCTATGCGCGCCACTACCGCATGCATGACTACGTGGTGCACGAATTGCCGGCGCTGATCGAGGCCAACTTCCCGGTCTCCGAGAGGCGCGGGATCAGCGGCCATTCCATGGGCGGTCACGGCGCGCTGGTCTGCGCCCTGCGTAATCCGGGGCGCTATCAGTCGTTGTCGGCATTCGCGCCGATCAGCAATCCCATGGCCTGCCCCTGGGGTGAGAAGGCCTTCGGCCGCTATCTGGGCGAGGACCGTGCCCGTTGGCGTGAATGGGATGCCAGTGTGCTGTTGACCGAGGCTTCTGAACGTTTGCCGATTCTGGTGGATCAGGGCGATCGCGATGACTTTCTCGCCAATCAGCTCAAGCCTGAGGCCCTGCAAGCGGCGGCGAAGGCGGCGGGACACCCACTGACCCTGCGCCTGCAGCCGGGTTACGACCACAGCTACTACTTCATCGCCAGCTTCGTCGGCGATCACCTGCGGCACCATGCCGAGGCGTTGAAAGCCTAAGCACAACCAAAGCAGGTAGAATCACGCCCTGACTTTTCAGGGCGTTCTTCCTTATGCGAATTGGCCACGGCTACGACGTACACCGCTTCGGTGAAGGCGACTTCATCACCCTGGGCGGCGTGCGCATCCCCCACAAGTTCGGGCTCGTTGCCCATTCCGACGGCGATGTGCTGCTTCACGCGCTTTGCGATGCCTTGCTTGGCGCAGCGGCGCTGGGGGACATCGGCAAGCATTTCCCGGACACCGATCCACAGTTCAAAGGTGCCGACAGCCGCGCGCTGTTGCGTCACGTGCTGTCGCTGGTGAAAACCAAGGGCTGGAAGGTTGGGAACGTCGACGGAACCATTGTTGCTCAGGCACCTAAGATGGCCCCCCATATCGAGGTCATGCGCGCCAACATCGCCGCCGATCTGGGGGTCGAACTGGATCAGGTCAACGTCAAGGCCACCACTACCGAGAAGCTGGGTTTCACTGGTCGCGAGGAGGGCATTGCCGTGCATGCGGTGGCCCTGTTGCTGCCAGCATGACCGAACTCGAACTATTGGGCCCGCGCGCCCATGGCGAACCTTTGGGGCAGGCACAGCTGAAGGCCGTGGCTGAGGATTTTCAGGTCGATGAAGTGCTGGACATCCCGCTGGAGGGTGCAGGTGAGCATCTCTGGCTCTGGGTGGAAAAGCGCGAGCTGAACACCGAGGAAGCAGCCCGGCGCATTGCCCGTGCTGCTGGCGTACCGCTGAAAGTGGTCAGCTACGCCGGACTAAAGGATCGGCAGGCATTGACCCGACAGTGGTTCAGCCTGCACCTGCCAGGCAAGGCCGATCCTGACCTGTCTGCTGCCGAGAATGCCAACCTGCGAATCCTCAAGATTGCGCGCCACAAGCGCAAGCTGCAGCGCGGCGCCCATTCGGCGAACGGTTTCACCCTTCGTTTGACTCGTCTGGTGGCGGATCGTGAGGCGATCGACGCGCGACTGAAGTGCCTGGCGGAAGTTGGTGTGCCCAACTATTTCGGCCTGCAGCGCTTCGGGCATGGTGGCGGCAATGTGGTCGACGCTCGCGCCTTCGCCGAGCGCAAGGAGCTGCCGGTACAGCGCAACCTGCGTTCGCGGCTGCTCTCGGCCGGACGTAGCTACCTGTTCAACCGGGTGCTGGCCGAGCGTGTCGCCGCGGGCACCTGGGACCAGGCCCAGGTAGGTGACCTGTTGGCCTTCACCGACAGTCGCAGTTTCTTCCCGGCAGGCGAGGCTGAATGCAGCGACCCGCGCTTGGCGCAACTGGATCTGCACCCGACCGGTCCGCAATGGGGAGAAGGACCATCGCCCGCCCAGGGACGGCCGCAATCGCTTGAGGCGGCAGTGGCCGCGGCCGAGCCGGCACTTTGCCACTGGTTGGCGGAAGCGCGAATGGCGCACGAACGGCGCATCCTCCGCCTCCCCATTGGCGGCCTGACGTGGCATTATCCCGAGCCTGACGTTCTGCAACTGGAATTCGTCCTGCCGGCTGGATGCTTCGCCACCGCAGTGGTGCGTGAGCTCGTCGATCTGCTGCCGGCGGGGCAGACGGAAAACCCATGCGCATTCTGATTTCCAACGACGACGGGGTGAATGCCCCGGGTCTCGCCGCTCTACATGGCACGCTCAAGGATTACGCCGACTGCGTGGTCGTTGCGCCAGACCAGGATAAGAGTGGTGCCAGCAGCTCCCTGACGCTGGACCGCCCGCTTCACCCCAGCACGCTGGATAACGGTTTCATCAGTCTCAATGGTACGCCGACCGACTGCGTCCACCTGGGGCTCAACGGTATGCTTGAGCATTTGCCAGACATGGTGGTGTCGGGTATCAACCTCGGAGCCAATCTTGGGGATGACGTGCTCTATTCCGGTACCGTGGCCGCCGCTCTGGAAGGGCGCTTCCTCGGGCTGCCGGCGTTCGCCTTCTCACTGCTGTCGCGTCAGGCGGACAATCTGCCTGCTGCCGCGCATATTGCCCGTCGACTGGTGGCCGCCCATGACCGGCTCGACCTACCGCCGCGCACCGTGCTCAATGTAAATATCCCCAATCTGCCGCTGGAGCGAATCCGCGGTATCCAGCTGACCCGGCTGGGCCATCGCGCGCGGGCAGCAGCCCCCGTGAAGGTGGTCAATCCCCGGGGTAAGGAGGGATACTGGATCTCCGCAGCCGGCGACGCCGAAGATGGTGGGCCGGGGACGGATTTCCATGCGGTGATGCAAGGTTATGTGTCCATCACGCCCCTGCAACTCGATCGGACATTCAACGAGGCTTTCCAGAGCCTCGATAGCTGGTTGGAGGGCCTGCTCTAATGCCCCGGGAACAGGACGACCTGATGCGGCGCGGGATCGGCATGACTTCCCAGCGCACCCGTGAGCGCCTTATCCAGCGTCTGTACGAGGAAGGGCTGTCCAACGCCCGCGTCCTCGAAACTATTCGCCGGACACCGCGTCACCTGTTCGTCGATGAGGCCTTGGCCCATCGCGCCTACGAAGACACCG
Source organism: Pseudomonas sp. OTU5201 (assembly GCF_038440135.1). Taxonomy (NCBI): domain Bacteria; kingdom Pseudomonadati; phylum Pseudomonadota; class Gammaproteobacteria; order Pseudomonadales; family Pseudomonadaceae; genus Pseudomonas; species Pseudomonas sp. OTU5201. The sequence goes on from NZ_JASATC010000002.1 coordinate 100,898, forward strand.
CGCTGCCGATTGGGCACAACCAGACCATCTCGCAGCCCTACATGGTTGCGCGAATGACCGAACTTTTGCTGGCCGCTGGCCCGCTGGACAAGGTGCTGGAGATCGGTACTGGTTCGGGTTATCAGACTGCGATTCTTGCGCAGTTGGTTGAGCGGGTGTTTTCTGTCGAGCGAATCCAAGTACTGCAGGATAAAGCCAAGGAACGCCTCGCGGTGCTCAACCTGCGCAACGTGGTGTTCCGCTGGGGCGACGGTTGGGAAGGCTGGCCAGCGCTGGCACCCTACAATGGCATCATCGTGACTGCTGCCGCGGCGGACGTCCCGCAGGCGTTGTTCGATCAACTGGCACCGGGCGGACGCCTGGTGATCCCGGTGGGCGCTGGCGACGTCCAGCAACTGATGCTGATCATTCGTGAAGAGCAGGGTTTCACCCGTCATGTGCTCGATGCGGTGCGCTTCGTACCGCTGCTCAGCGGACCCCTGGCCTGAGCCCGCCGTCGGGGGAACCTGCGTCGCAGGTAACTTTCTGATGCATCGCCAAGCTGCCCTCCTGCTGTACTTTGTGCGGCAGGCGGCTGGCTCGTCCGGATATTTCCGGCACAATAATCAAGACCTAGGAACGTTGGGAAAGGGGACAAGAGTGAGCCTGATGGCCATTCGGCAGTGGATTCGCATGGGGAATGGGCTCATCTGGTTGCCCGCTATTGCCGTTGGCGTCTTGCTCGCCGGCTGTACCAGCACCCAGAAGAGCAGCGTCGGCGTGGTCGACCGCAACCACTCGGGGGCGAACTCTGCCGTGCAGCGGCAACCCGTTACCAGTGGCCAGTACCGCGTCCAGCGCGGCGACACCCTCTATTCCATCGCTTTTCGCTTCGGTTGGGATTGGAAAGCCCTTGCCGCGCGCAATGGGATCCCCGCTCCGTACGTGATTCGTCCTGGGCAGATCATCCGTTTCGATGGCCAGCCTGGTCAGACCCGTCCAACTGCAGTTGCCACGGCACCTGTGGTGACCAATCCAAGGACGGGTAGCAGCGTTTCCAGCCGCCCGCCCGCACCGCCCCAGCAACCGCCTGTCCGTCCGCAGTCGCAGCCTCAAAAAACCGTTGCGACTGCGCCAGTATCTGCGCCGAACACCTCTATTCCGCGCTCTGCAGCCGGGTGGGTATGGCCGGCGAACGGCCCTCTGATCGGCCGTTTTTCCTCAAACGGCAGTTTGAATAAAGGGATTGATATCGCTGGGGAATTAGGACAGCCTGTCTTGGCTGCGTCAGATGGTTCAGTTGTTTATGCCGGAAGTGGATTACGGGGCTACGGCGAACTGGTCATCATCAAACACAGCGATACCTACGTAAGCGCTTATGGTCATAACCGTAGGCTGCTGGTGCGGGAGGGACAGCAGGTCAAGGTCGGGCAGACAATTGCCGAGATGGGCTCAACGGGGACTGACCGGGTGAAGCTTCATTTTGAGATTCGCCGTCAAGGTAAACCTGTAGACCCGCTGCAATACCTGCCTCGTCGTTGACCCGTTTTTCAGCCCGTTCCACCACATGGTAAGGACGGGCTCGGGCGGCGCCAGGGATATAAGGCATCGTCAGGGCTTGTTGTCGAACTCAGCAAGGGACAACAACAATGGCACTCAATAAAGAAGCGCCGGAGTTTGACGTCGATGACGAGCTGCTCCTCCTGGAGCCGGGCGTTATTTTGGATGATGCGTTGAGCGAGGAGAACGACGCGCCTCTGCCCACCGCGAAATCCCGGCATTCAACCTCACCCAAGCAACACAAGTACATCGACTACACCCGCGCGCTAGACGCGACTCAGCTGTACCTCAACGAAATCGGTTTTTCCCCTCTGCTAACCCCGGAAGAAGAAGTTCACTTTGCGCGCCTGGCGCAGCGCGGAGATCCTGCCGGGCGCAAGCGCATGATTGAAAGCAACCTCCGCCTTGTGGTGAAGATCGCGCGACGCTACGTCAATCGCGGGCTCTCGCTGCTCGACCTGATCGAAGAGGGCAACCTTGGTCTGATCCGGGCGGTGGAAAAGTTCGATCCCGAACGGGGATTCCGCTTCTCTACCTATGCGACCTGGTGGATCCGTCAGACCATTGAGCGGGCCATCATGAACCAGACCCGAACGATCCGCCTGCCGATCCACGTGGTCAAGGAACTCAACGTCTACCTGCGTGCAGCTCGCGAGCTGACCCACAAGCTGGATCACGAGCCGTCGCCGGAAGAAATCGCCAACCTGCTGGAAAAACCGGTCGATGAGGTCAAGCGTATGCTCGGTCTCAACGAGCGGGTGACTTCGGTGGATGTGTCCCTCGGGCCTGACTCGGACAAGACCCTGCTGGATACACTGACCGACGACCGACCGACCGATCCCTGTGAACTGCTGCAGGATGACGATCTCTCGCAGAGCATCGACCAGTGGCTTTCCGAGCTGACCGACAAGCAACGTGAAGTGGTCGTGCGGCGCTTTGGTCTGCGCGGCCATGAAAGCTGCACCCTCGAGGAGGTGGGCCAGGAGATCGGCCTGACTCGTGAGCGGGTGCGGCAGATCCAGGTTGAAGCGCTGAAACGTCTTCGCGAAATCCTGGAGAAGAATGGGCTGTCCAGCGATGCGCTATTCCAGTAACGCGCGGGCGGCCTGAAAGAACCCGGCTCCGGCCGGGTTTTTTTATGCGCCGCAATGTAAGTGATTGCTTACACGCGCTGTACGTGATCGCTGGAAATTGCTGCTCGTGAACGGTGAGGTTTCGTCGGCGTAAATATGTAACGCACTGATATTAATGAATTTTATTTTAAGGTTAGGACGCGTTTTGCTCTTTGAACGGCCAATTCCCCCGCTTGCCCGCCGCTCCTGGATCGCTAATATCACACCTGCGTACAGGATGTGTGCGGGCTGATAGGGATGTTGGCCAGGACATCGCCGGAGGCGATTCATCAGGATGATGAGCAAGGACTACAGGGAATAGGGACAAAAGAGTGGGCGGGTAATCCCGCCCCTTTTTTTGCCCGCAGAAAAGCAAAAGGCCCGCAGATGTGCGGGCCTTTTTGCGTCGGGTCGCGAAAACTCAGCGCTCCAGATGCTCCAGCTTGCCTTTGACGCCATCCCACTCTTCGGCGTCGGGCAGCGAGTCCTTCTTCTCGGTGATGTTCGGCCAGACTTCGGCCAGATCACGGTTCAGCTCGATGAACTCCTGCATATCCTCAGGCACTTCATCCTCGGAGAAGATGGCTTGCGCCGGGCATTCAGGCTCGCAAAGTGCGCAGTCGATACACTCGTCCGGGTGAATGACCAGGAAGTTCGGGCCTTCGTAGAAGCAGTCCACCGGACAGACTTCCACACAGTCGGTGTATTTGCATTTGATGCAGTTGTCGGTGACGACGAAGGTCATTTCTATTCTTCTCCTCAAGCGGCGGCTGGGAAGCCTTCTGTATCAGGCTTCTCGGCTCGGGAACTCACGGCACCGGGCAGGCTGATTTCCGGGTGCATTCCAGAGCGCGCGGGATTCTAGCAGCTTGTGCGGTTCAGGGGTTAGATGCGTGACTTCAATGTATATAACAGCTCCAGCGCCTGGCGGGGTGTCAGATCATCCGGCTTGATCTTTGCCAATTCGTCCAGCACCGGGTGAGGCAGACTGGCGAAGAGGTCACTCTGCATGGGGGCACCCGGTTGGCCGGGGCTCTGGCGTGGGGGTTCATGGGGCAGGCTGGTAGTTTCCAGTCGCGCCAGATGTTCGCGAGCACGCTGGATCACGTCGCCAGGTACTCCTGCCAGTTGTGCCACCGCCAAGCCATAGCTCTGGCTCGCCGGACCGGGCAGCACGTGGTGCAGGAAAACGATGCGCTCGTTGTGCTCGGTGGCGTTCAGGTGGACGTTGGCCACTACCGACTCGCTGTCCGGCAGTACGGTCAGTTCGAAGTAGTGGGTGGCAAACAGCGTGAAGGCGCGCAGGCGGGCCAGGTGTTCAGCCGCCGCCCAGGCCAACGACAGGCCGTCGAAGGTGCTGGTGCCGCGGCCCACTTCGTCCATTAGCACCAGGCTGCTGGCGCTGGCGTTGTGCAGAATGTTAGCGGTCTCGCTCATTTCCACCATGAAGGTGGATCGGCCGCCAGCCAAGTCGTCGCTGGAACCGATACGGGTGAAGATACGGTCCACCAGCGATAGTTCGCAGCTGGCCGCTGGCACGAAGCAGCCGATATGGGCGAGCAGGACGATCAGGGCCGTCTGGCGCATGTAGGTTGACTTACCGCCCATATTCGGGCCGGTGATGATCAGCATGCGGGTGGCGTCGTCCAAGTCCAGGTCGTTGGCTACGAAGGGCGTATCCAGAACCTGTTCCACCACTGGGTGACGGCCCTCGCTGATGCGCATGCAGGGTTCTTCGACGAAGCGTGGGCGGTTCAGGTTGAGGTTCAGAGCGCGCTCGGCGAAGTTGCTCAGCACGTCCAGCTCGGCGAGGGCGCCGGCCGTATCCTGCAGCGGTGCCAGTTGCTCGATCAGCAGTTCCAGCAGTTCGTCGTAGAGCATCTTTTCCCGTGCGAGGGCTCGGCTCTTGGCTGACAGCGCCTTGTCTTCGAAGGCCTTCAGCTCCGGGGTGATGAAGCGTTCGGCTCCCTTCAGCGTCTGGCGGCGGATATAGTCCGCCGGGGCCTGCTCGGCCTGCACGCGTGGCAACTCGATGTAGTAGCCGTGGATGCGGTTGTAGCCGACCTTCAGGTTGGGCAGGCCGGTGCGGGCCTTTTCCCGAGCTTCCAGATCCATCAGGTACTGGCCGGCGTTTTCGCTCAGTGCCTGCAGTTCGTCCAGCTCGGCGTCGTAGCCGGTCTTGATCACTCCACCGTCGCGAATGACCGCCGGCGGATTGTCGATGATGGCGCGGGCCAGCAGGTCGGCCAGTTCGGGATAGGTACGGATGCTGCCGGCCAGGTCCTGCAGGTGTGGCGCTTCCAGTTCGGTCATGGCCCCTTGCAGTTCTGGCAGGGCGGCCAGGGCATCGCGCAGGCGCGCGAGGTCACGGGGACGGGCATTGCGCAGGCCGATGCGAGCGAGGATGCGCTCGACGTCGCCAATTTCCTTCAGCTGCGGTTGCAGGTTTTCGAAGCGATAGCGATCCAGCAGACAGTCGATGGCGTCCTGACGGGCCTCCAACACGCCGCGGTCGCGCAACGGGCGGTTCAGCCAGCGGCTCAGGAGGCGGCTGCCCATGGCGGTCTGGCAACGGTCGATCACCGATTGCAGGGTATTGTCGCGGCCACCGGAGAGGTTGACGTCCAACTCCAGGTTTCGGCGGCTGGCAGCATCGAGGATTACGGTATCGTCGATGCGCTCATGGCGCAGGCTGCGCAAGTGGGGCAGGGCGGTGCGCTGGGTTTCTTTGGCATAGGCCAGCAGGCAGCCGGCGGAGCCGATGGCCAGTGTCAGGGTTTCGCAGCCGAAGCCTTTGAGGTCTTGAACGCCGAACTGCTGGCAGAGGCTCTTTTTCGCTGAGTCGCGGTCGAAATCCCAGGGCGCGCGACGGCGGACCCCACGACGTTTTTCGGCCGGGAGCCCTTGGGGCCAGTCGTCCGGGATCAGCAGTTCAGCGGGATTGAGGCGTTCCAGTTCAGCCAGGAGGTTCTCCCAGCCCTTGATTTCCTGAACGCTGAAACGGCCGCTGGTGATATCCAGCACCGCCACGCCGAAAAGGCGTTCATCGCCCACTACGGCAGTCAGCAGGTTGTCGCGGCGTTCGTCCAGCAGCGCTTCGTCACTGATGGTGCCAGGGGTGATGATGCGGACAACCTGGCGCTCCACCGGTCCTTTACTGGTGGCCGGATCGCCGATCTGCTCGCAAATCACCACGGATTCGCCAAGCTTGACCAGCTTGGCCAGGTAGCCCTCTACCGAGTGGAAGGGAATGCCCGCCATGGGGATGGACTTGCCGGCCGATTGGCCGCGCGCGGTCAGGGTGATGTCGAGAAGCTTGGCGGCCTTCTTGGCGTCCTCGTAGAAGATCTCGTAGAAGTCGCCCATGCGATAGAACATCAGCTGGTTCGGATGCTGGTTTTTCAGCTTCCAGTACTGCTGCATCATCGGGGTGTGTTCGCTGAGATCGCTCTGACTCATGGGCTGGCCTTGCGTGCAAAAGGCGCTAGTGTACGGTATCCCGCTGGCCCGCTTTAACCCTGGAGTGCACATGTCCGTTACCGAAGATGAGCTGACTGAGCTGGCAGCCCGATTGGGCCAGGAATTGAAGGTGCGCAACGAACGGGTGAGCACTGCGGAATCCTGTACTGGCGGTGGTATCGCCGAAGCGATTACCCGCATTCCCGGCAGTTCGGCCTGGTTCGAGGCAGGCTTTGTCACTTACTCGAATGACCAGAAGAGCGCGCAATTGGCAGTCCCGGCCGAGTTGTTCCCGCAGGTGGGGGCGGTCAGTCGTGAAGTGGTCGAGGCTATGGTGCGTGGAGCCCAGCAGCGTAGCGGCGCGCGTTTCGCTGTCGCCGTCAGTGGGATTGCAGGGCCTGATGGCGGCTCGCCGGAGAAGCCGGTGGGTACTGTTTGGCTCGCTTGGGGAAATGGAAGTGCAGTGGAGGCCGTACGATGCCAGTTCCCGGGGGATCGTCTGGCGGTACGCCGGCAGACCGTCGTGGAGGCTCTCCAGGGATTGATCCGACTAGCTGCAGGAGAAAAAGCCACCCAGGGGTAGGCGAGCGACTTGCCCTATGGAATAATACTGTCTACTTATACAGTTGTTGGTGGCCGCCAGGCCCTCTTGATTTTAGTGAGGACTTCAATGGACGAGAACAAGAAGCGCGCCTTGGCTGCTGCCCTGGGCCAGATCGAGAAGCAGTTCGGCAAGGGCGCGGTGATGCGCATGGGCGACCACGATCGCCAGGCCATTCCGGCCATTTCCACCGGCTCCCTGGGCCTGGACATCGCGCTTGGCATCGGCGGTCTGCCGAAAGGCCGTATCGTCGAAATCTACGGTCCTGAATCCTCCGGTAAGACCACACTGACTCTCTCTGTCATCGCCGAAGCCCAGAAAATGGGAGCTACCTGCGCCTTCGTCGACGCCGAACACGCCCTGGACCCGGACTACGCCGGCAAACTCGGTGTGAATGTAGACGACCTGCTGGTTTCCCAGCCGGATACCGGCGAACAGGCCCTGGAAATTACCGACATGCTGGTGCGCTCCAACGCGGTTGACGTAATTATCGTCGACTCCGTGGCGGCCCTGGTTCCGAAGGCTGAGATCGAAGGTGAGATGGGAGATTCCCACGTCGGCCTGCAAGCTCGCCTGATGTCCCAGGCCCTGCGCAAGATCACCGGCAACATCAAGAACGCCAACTGCCTGGTCATCTTCATCAACCAGATTCGTATGAAGATCGGCGTAATGTTCGGCAACCCCGAAACCACTACCGGCGGTAACGCCCTGAAGTTCTACGCCTCCGTGCGCCTCGATATCCGCCGTACCGGCGCGGTGAAAGAGGGCGAGGAAGTGGTGGGCAGCGAAACCCGCGTTAAGGTCGTGAAGAACAAGGTGGCCCCGCCTTTCCGTCAGGCCGAGTTCCAGATCATGTACGGCAAGGGCATCTACCGTACTGGCGAAATCATTGATCTGGGCGTGCAGCAGGGCCTGGTAGAAAAGTCCGGTGCTTGGTACAGCTACCAGGGCAACAAGATTGGTCAGGGCAAGGCCAATGCCGCCAAGTATCTGGAAGACAATCCGGAAGTCAGCAATGCCATCGAGAAGATCATTCGCGAGAAGCTTCTGGTCAACTCTACGGCCAGTAACAAAGCGAACGCTTCGGTCGATGACCTGGCTGATGTAGACCTCTGATCCTCCCATGCCCGTTGTTCTCGACAGCCCTGCCGCGGTGCGGCGGACCGCCATGGACCTGTTGGCGCAGCGCGAACACGGGCGAGTCGAGCTGACGCGAAAGTTGCGTCAGCGTGGCGCCCCTCCCGAGTTGATCGAAAGCGCCCTCGACCGTTTGACGGAAGAGGGTCTGCTCTCCGAATCCCGCTACCTCGAAAGCTTCATCGCCAGCCGCGCCCGTGGCGGCTATGGGCCGCAGCGTATTCGCGAAGAACTGGCCCAGCGCGGCCTCCCCCGTGGTGATATTGACCAGGCCCTGCGCGAGGCCGATATCGACTGGAGCGAACAGCTTCGTGATGTCTGGTGTCGCAAGTTCAATCGGTTGCCTGTGGACGCCCGCGAGCGAGCTCAGCAGGGGCGTTTTCTCGCCTATCGCGGCTATTCAATGGAGATGATCAGCCGTCTCCTGCGCGGCAACTCCGACGACTGAGTTCCCACACTCACAGCCTTGAGCCATGCGCGGATGCGCATGGCTGATTGCAGGATGACTGTGCGTCCGTGTAACGGTTCAGGCCTTGCTTGTCCAGTGTTGCGGAAGGTTGATGAAGTCGATGAGCTCCCGCAGGCGGCCATGGTCACGGCCGTTGAAGCGGAATGCCAGGCGGATCAATTCGTTGAGCTCTGGCTCGTCCGTCTCTGACTCCGAATTGGCTTGCTGGTTAAAGTCGCCCTCCAGGCAGAGGTCGGTGAACTGCTCCTGAATCTGACCCAGGGCTTTTTCGTTGAGGGCGTGATTCATGCGAATTACGAAGCAGTTCTTCAGCCAGCGGCTGGAGTGGTAGTTGCTGTAGAACTGTGCGATTTCCGCCGCTGCCTCATCGGCGCTGCGCACCAGGCGCATCAGATTCATGTCGCTGGGCAGAATGTAGCGGTTACGTTCGAGTTGTTCGTGGAGGAAACCAACGGCGTCTTCCCAGTAGCTGCCCTCCGGCTCGTCCAGCAGAACAACCGGTACCACCGGACTCTTGCCGGTCTGGATCAGGGTCAGCACCTCCAGTGCTTCATCCAGGGTGCCGAAGCCACCCGGGCACAGTACCAGCGCATCGGCTTCCTTGACGAAGAAGAGCTTCCGCACGAAGAAGAAGTGGAACGACAGTAGATGCTCGGTGCCGCCCACAGTGGTGTTGGCATGTTGCTCGAAGGGCAGGGTGATGTTCAGACCGAGGCTATTTTCCAGGCCTGCACCGTCATGGGCCGCGGCCATGATGCCGCCGCCGGCGCCAGTGATCACCATCAGGTCGCGCTTGGCCAGTTCTGCGCCCAACTGTCGGGCCAGGGTGTAGATCGGATGGCCCTTGGGGGTGCGCGCCGAGCCGAATACGGTGACTTTGCGACGCCGCTTGAATTGTTCCAGGGCGCTGAAGGCGTGCTCCATCTCGCGCAGGGTTTGCAGCATGATCTTGGCGTCCCAGCGATTGCGGTCGGCTTGGGCCATGCGCACCACGGTAATCAGCATCTCGCGGTAGAGCGCGAGGTTGGGGCTGCCGCAGGGGACGGTGAGGTTGATCAGCTCATCGACCTTCTGCGTCAGGTCGATCCCGCTGGTTTGGAAGTGCCGGGAGAGGTAATCGTCCGGATCATAGGGCATAGCAATCTCCTTGCTCATCAACTTCTCGGAGCTGCTCTGCTGGATGGGCCGGAAACCGGGCGACCTAGTCGAGCCGCTCAACTACAGCTTGCGGCAGGCGCTAGATCTTTTCCAGTTCGTCGCTACCGGAATGCGCAACGCAGCGTGTCCGGCGCAACTCGAAGTGAGTGCGGTCCCCGGCTCGGCGGGTGGAAGGGTGCGGCACTCCCTGGAGAATCTCGCCGCAGTCGCGATCAGTTGCTCTTGGCCTTGAGGCCACAGTCCCGGGCAGTGAAGCGTTCGGTGGTTACCGGACGATTGGTCTTGTACTCGCTGAACTCGTAGCGCAGGCCGGCACCGCGCGCCAGCAGTTGGCGGTAGCCGGTGTTTCGACAGACGCTGGCACCCAACTGGGCACGCACGGCATCGGGGTTGGAGCGCATCTGGGCAGCATGGGCTTCGCGTACGCTGAGGTGATTCACCAGCTCGTTTCCTTCCACCGTGTAGCCCTGGTCGAGGATGTCCTCGTTGATTGCGCGGGGCGTGCCGGCGCTGCTCTCCTTGGCGACTTTCTCGAGCATGTTGCTCAGCTCGTAGTCCTTGAGCGATGTGGCTTGGGCGAAGAAAGGCAAGGTCGCGCAGAGGGCGATGGCGGTAAGGCGCAGCATGTGGATCTCCTAACAAACGGTAGCTGTTTGACCAGCGCGGCAATTGTGCGTTCGCAGTCAGCGCTTGTCGCGTGAAAAATCAGCTTCAGGTGACTCTGATAGAATCGCGCAATCTTTACTTGCCATCCCGATCCCGTCCGCCGCCTTCCGGCTTGCGCAGGGCGGCCAGCCGCTGTACTGGAACCTGCTTCGATGAGTCACGCCGTTTACCGCCTGCGCGCCGAATGCCTCGCGCGCAGCACCCGTCCCTTCGTCGCCCGCGGATCGCGCTCGCCGCGTTGCCCGGAATGTCGGGTAGCCTTCGACTACTGCTTTTGCGCCTGGCGCCCCGAGGTCCCGGTGCGCTCCGGTGTGTGCCTGATGATGTACTACTCCGAGCCTATGAAACCGAGTAACACCGGCTGGCTGATCGCGGATCTCGTGCCCGACACCTGGGCGTTCGGCTGGTCACGCACCGAGGTGGACGGGGCGCTGCTCGCCTTGCTGGAAAGCCCGCAGTGGCAGCCCTACCTGGTGTTTCCAGGCGAGTATGCGGAGCCCGAGCGGGTGGTCGAGCGGGTGGATGTGGCTGCGGGCAAGCGGCCGCTGTTCATCCTGCTGGACGCCACGTGGACCGAAGCGCGCAAGATGTTCCGCAAGAGCCCCTATCTGGATCGCTTTCCGGTGCTCAGCCTGACGCCGGAACAGATTTCCCGTTATCGCCTGCGTCGATCGAAGCGTGACGAGCATCTCTGCACGGCCGAAGTAGGGGCTCTTTGCCTTGAGCTGGCGGGAGACGAACGAGCCGGTGGTGCGTTGAATGCCTATCTGGACGTGTTCACCGAACGCTACCTGGGGGCCAAACGAGCCCTGCCCCTGGACGAGGCGAGCCCGGCACACCAAGCGCTCAGTAGCTATCTCTGATCAGGCTTCGGCTTTGACAGGGGCTGCCTGCGCCTCGTGCTTTTGCGGCCAGAGCTGGGCCAACAGCATGCCGGCGAACATCAGGGCGCAGCCGATGTAGCCGCGTGCATGCAGGGATTCATCCAGCATCAGCGCGCCTGCGATTGCTGCGAACACCGCTTCCAGTGAAAGAATGATGGCGGCGTGCGAGGCGATGGCATGGCGCTGCGCCACCACCTGCAGGGTGTAGCCGATGGCGACGGCGATCACGCCACCATAGAGAATGGCGGGGCCGGCCTGGAGAATGGCGTCGATCTTGATCTCTTCGAACACGACCGCCAGGACCAGGCTGACCGCTGCGCAGACCGCGAACTGCAGGATGGACAGGCGGATCGGGTCGTAGCGGCTGGCGAAGAACCCGACCAACAGTACATGCACACCCCAGACGCAGGCACCGGCCAGTTGTAGCCAGTCGCCGGACGCAACGTGGAATCCTTCGCCGACGCTGAGCAGGAACATTCCCACCACTGCCAGGCACGCACCCAGCCAAGTTCCCAGGCCGGTGCGATGGCCGAGGAACAGACCCAGCAGCGGCACTATGATGACGTACAGGCCGGTGATGAAGCCGGAGTTTGTGACGGAGGTGAAGAGCAGGCCCACCTGCTGCAGGTTGATCCCCAACGACAGGGCCAGGCCCATCAACAGACCGCCCAGCAGCATGCCGCGGTTGAGCGGTTGCTTTACCGCGGGCTTGGGCAGAATCAGCAGCAGGGGGAGAAGGATAAGGGCGCCGAGGGTGAAGCGCAGGCCGGTATAGAGGAAAGGGCCGATCGCATCCATACCCAGGCGCTGGGCGACGAAGGCTGCGCCCCAGATGGCCGCGGTGATCAGCATCAGGATATCGGCGCGCAGTGCTTGGCTTCGCATGGTGGTTCTCGACGGGAAAAGCCGAGAACTTTGCCGCAAAGCGTTCGACTTGACCACCCCGTTCCGGCTCGGCATGCTGGGCGCCGCTTTACGGCCCGCCCGTATCAAGCTTCGGGCCTGGCCAGCGTATCCCGTCGTGCCGAAATGCCTCTCCACACCCCGGAGAGGTGTGTCTGGGCCCATTACAAAAAGGACATGCCCATGGCCTCATACGAAATCCTCATCGCCGATGACCACCCGCTGTTCCGCAGCGCCCTGCAGCAAGCCCTGACGCTGGGCCTCGGGCCTGACGCGCGGCTGGTGGAAGCGGCGAGTATCGCCGAGCTCGAGGCTCGCCTGGCCGAGCGCGCTGACTGGGACCTGGTCCTTCTCGACCTGAACATGCCGGGTGCCTATGGCTTCTCCGGTTTGGTGCTGCTGCGCGGTCAGTACCCGCAGATTCCGGTGGTGATGATCTCCGCCCAGGAGGAAGCATCTGTAGTCGCTCGCTCCCGTGAATTCGGTGCCAGTGGTTTCATCCCCAAGTCCAGCCCGCTGGAGGTCATCCAGAGCGCCGTCCGTTCGGTGCTCGATGGCGACACCTGGTGGCCGCCGCAGGTGGAGGAAGCCCAGGCCTTGTCGGACGAAGCCAAGGCCGCTAGCGAAGGTCTCGCCAGCCTGACACCCCAACAGTTCCGCGTGCTGACCATGGTCTGTGAAGGCTTGCTGAACAAGCAGATCGCCTATGAGTTACACGTGTCAGAAGCCACGGTGAAGGCCCACGTAACCGCCATCTTCCGCAAGCTCAACGTGCGCACCCGCACCCAGGCAGCCCTGCTGTTGCAACAGATGGAATCTATTCCCACGGCCTGAATCCAGGCTTTTCATGCAAATTTGAAGCGCGTTGCGTTAGGCTGCGCGCTCCTTTCAACGACCCTTTCTTTTATGTCGCCATTCAAAGGCCAGACCGGCCTCAAACGCATCCTCAACGCCGCTGGCTATTCCCTCGACGGCCTGCGTGCTGCCTTCACCGGCGAAGCCGCCTTTCGCCAACTGGTGCTGCTTAATGCGGTGCTGATTCCTTTGTCGTTCTTCCTCGATGTCAGCCGTGGCGAACGCGCGCTGATGATTGGCGCCTGCCTGCTCGCGCTCATCGTCGAGCTGCTGAACTCAGCGGTGGAGGCGGCCATCGACCGTATCTCCCTTGATCACCATCCGCTGTCGAAGAACGCCAAGGACATGGGCAGTGCCGCACAGTTCACCGCGCTAACCCTGATTACCGCAGTCTGGGCGACCATCCTGCTGGGCTAAGTGCTCAGGCGATCGACGGCAGCACGATTTCGTCGCTCCGGCTGACTCCAGCAGTCAGCGCACGACACTGGTCGAGGAACTCGCGCATGGCGGCTGTCTGGAATTTCTGCCTGTGCCAGATGAAGTAGAACTGGCGACGCAGGTCGATTCCCGGCGTCTCCACCGGGACCAGGCTGCCGCGGCGAAAGGCGTCGCGCAGGGCCAGCCGCGAAATGCAGCTGATGCCCAGGCCTGACTCCACTGCACGCTTGATCGCCTCGGTGTGCTCAAGCTCCAGGCGGATGTTCAGCGGGGTAGGGTGGTGGCGCATGGCCTGGTCGAACGTCAGGCGGGTGCCCGAACCCTTTTCCCGGAGAATCCACGCCTCGCGGCTCAACTCTTCCAGACTTGCCTGGCCTTTGGCGGCCAGGGGGTGCTGGGGCGCACAGAACACCACCAGTTCATCCTCTACCCAAGGCAGGACTTCGATGTTCGGGTGCTGGCAATCGCCTTCGATTAGACCCAGGTCAAGTTCGTAGAGGGCGATCTGCTGGACGATATTCGCCGTGTTCTGCACATGCAAGCTGACCTGGCATTCCGGATGGCGTTGCATGAACGAGCCGATCAGCAGGGTCGCGAGGTAGTTGCCCACGGTGAGCGTGGCACCGACATCGAGGGAGCCAAAGCCGGTTTTGCCGTTGAGCAGATCCTCGATTTCACGCGCCTGGTCCAGCAGCGCCACGGCTTGAGGTAGCAATTGGCGGCCCAGGGCGTTGAGGCTGAGGCGCTTGCCGGCGCGGTCGAACAGTTGGCACCCGGATTGTCGCTCAAGTTCGGTCAGCGAGGTGCTGGTGGCCGATTGCGATAGAGACAGCTGTTCGGCAGCACGGGAAACGCTTTCCTGCTGGGCAACGGCGACAAATACCTGGAGCTGACGGAGGGTAAATCGCATATCTATATAACCGATAACCTATATCTTGATAATTCAGTTAACAGATATTGTGGCGGTCATTACAATGTCGCGCAATTGCGCCCCCTGACCTGAGTGGCGTTGGCGACTTCCAAATCTTCGGAGCCCCGTAAATGAGCAACATGAACTCCGAGCGCATTCTCAGCGTTCATCACTGGAACGACACGCTGTTCAGCTTCAAGTGTACTCGCGACCCGGGTCTGCGCTTCGAAAACGGCCAGTTCGTCATGATCGGCCTGCAGCAGCCCGGCGGCCGCCCGCTGATGCGCGCCTACTCCATCGCCAGCCCGAACTGGGAAGAGCACCTCGAGTTCTTCAGCATCAAGGTGCCGGACGGTCCGCTGACCTCCCAGCTGCAGCACCTGAAGGAAGGCGACGAGATCATCATCAGTAAGAAGCCCACCGGCACCCTGGTCCTTGATGACCTGAACCCCGGCAAGCACCTCTACCTGCTGAGCACCGGCACTGGTCTGGCACCGTTCATGAGCGTGATTCAGGACCCGGAAACCTATGAACGATTCGAAAAGATCATTCTGGTCCACGGCGTTCGCTACGTGAACGAAGTCGCTTACCGCGAGTTCATCACCGAGCACCTGCCGCAGAACGAGTTCTTCGGTGAAGCGGTCAAGGACAAGCTGATTTACTACCCCACCGTGACCCGCGAGCCGTTCGAGAACCAGGGCCGCCTGACCGACCTGATGCGTAGCGGTAAGCTGTTCGAAGACATCGGTCTTCCGCCAATCAATCCGCAGGACGACCGCGCGATGATCTGTGGTAGCCCGAGCATGCTCGACGAGACCAGCGAAGTGCTCGACAGCTTCGGCCTGAAGATCTCCCCGCGTATGCGTGAGCCGGGTGACTACCTGATCGAGCGCGCGTTCGTCGAGAAGTAATCGCCAGCTGCTTAGAAACAAAGCCCGCCTGAAATGGCGGGCTTTGTCGTTTTCGGGGGGGGGCGTCAGACCGGGGAGCTGAAGCGTTGCCCGGAGATTGCCGGGTGGTAGATCGGCTGGATCTTGTTTCCGGCCGGGTCCAGCACGTGGAAGCTGTGGGCGCCGTCGCCATGGGCGAAAGGGCGGTCAAGCATGGTCACACCCCGGGCCTTGAGGTACTGGTACCAGGCGTCCAGCTCTTCGAGGCTGTCGACTACGAATCCGTAGTGATCCACCGCCTGCACACCGCTACTGGGCGCAAAGGCGCGGCCAAGGGACAGGTTGTCATTACCGCAGGTGAGGTATACCAGGTCTTCGTTGGCACGGTTGAGGACCTCCATGCCCAGCACGTCCACGTAGAAGCGTTCGCACTCCTCCAGGTTGGGCACGACGATGGCGATATGGCGAAGGCCGTTGAGACGGCCTGGACGGCTGGACATTTTCGTAGTTCCGTTTTTGTATACAATTTGCGTGAAATATAAGACAAAACGGAGTTCAACGTGTACTGCCTTCTTCTCAAGACCCGCTTGCGCCCCGGTACCCTGGACGCCTTCATGGATGCCATGCGCGTCAACGCCGCCGCTTCAGTGCGTGACGAACCGGGTTGCCTGGTATTCGATGTGCTGCAGGATCGCAGCGATCCCGATCTCATCTGGCTGTATGAGGTCTACACCGACGAAGCTGCGTTCGAGGCCCATATGCAGACCCCGCACTTCCTCGCCAGCCGGCCTCAGGTGGAACCACTGATCCTCGAACAGGACGCCATCGAGGCCGACAGCCTGGCGCTCAACGCCTCCCGCTAGCGGTAGCTCTGTCCACCGTCGTCGTCAGCGCGCGCACGAATGGAGGGTCGATGAAGCGTGACCCGCCCTTGGGAAGCGCGTGGCGGTTCAGCCCCGCGCAATCTCCAGCACGCGAATCCGCCCCGGTTCGGGATAGTGCCAGCGCACATCCACGTCCCACAGGCGAGCGCCGTAGCGGCGTTCGGGTTCGGGCTTCTGGTAGGCCGGGCGCGGGTCCTGGGCCAGGCACTGTTCTACCAGCTCAGCCAGAGGTTCGCCCAGGCGCTGACCATGCTCGCAAGCCTGGAGCAGGGCCGCGGGCTCCCATTCCACCGGAATCAGCTCGGGCGCCGCGTCGGCGATGGCATTCAGCGCATTGTCCTGGCGGTCGGCGTAGGGCACGTAGGGTTTGATATCGATGACCGGGGTGCCGTCCAGCAGGTCGATGCCGGACAACCAGAGACGACCGGCTTCCACGTTCTCCAGCTTCACCACCGACTGGCCAATGCCGTTGGGACGGTGGGTGGAGCGGCTGGCGAACACGCCAATGGACTGGTTGCCGCCCAGGCGCGGCGGACGCACCTTCAGCCGTGGCTTATCTTCAAGGGCCTGGTGGAAGAGGAACAGCAGCCAGACATGGCTGACGTGTTCCAGCCCCGCCACGGCATCGCCGGTGTCGAAGGGCGGTACCAGCTCCAGCACGCCACGGGCGGCGGGCGCCAGGTGCGGCTGACGGGGGATGGCGAACTTCTCCTTGAAGCAAGAGCGCACGTAGCCGACGGGCGAAACGCTGTGCTGCATATCAGTAGGGCACGCGGCAGCCGGCGTCACGGAACGGCCCGCCAAGGCGCAGCCAGCCTTCGCCGGGAGTGGTCTGGGCACAGGTCAATGCACCGTCCAGCTTGCTTTGCCAGATGAAGAACGGAGCCGGCGCGGCATGGCCTGGGGCGGCGAGGGCGAACAGGAGCGTAAGAAGAGCGAGACGCATGGGCAAAGTCCGGTGGATAGCGCGGCTACCCTAGCGCCGGCCCATGCGCCGCGCAAGCGATGCGTTACAGGTGGAAACCACCGTCGATGGGGATGATGTTACCGGTCATGTAGGCACCCGCCGTGCTCGCCAGGCTGATGGCCAGCGCCGCCATTTCCTCGCCCCGACCCCAGCGTTTCATCGGGATCAGCGCGGTGTCGCGTGCCATGGCGTCGGGATCGTTGGCGATGAAGCGGGTCATTTTGCTGGGGAAGCGCCCGGGAGCGATCACATTGACGTTGATGTGTTCGGCCACCAGTTCCCGCGCCAGCATCCGCGAGAGTTGATGCAGCGCGGCCTTGCTCGGACCATAGGCGTAGGCGTCCTCGCCGTGGGAGGTGATGCCGGCCACTGATCCGATGTTGATCACCCGCGCTGGGCTGGCTTCGTTACCGGCTTTGCGCAGCAACGGCAGCAATTGCTGGATGCAGCTGAACACCGAGGTCACGTTGAGCTGCATGACTTTCTCCCAGCCCTTCACCGGGTAGCTCTCCAGGGGCGCGCCCCAAGTGGTGCCGGCGTTATTCACTAGGATGTCCAGTTGTTCGATGCGTTGTTCAAGCGCTGCGGCAAGGGCTTTTGCACCGTCCTCACTGGAGAGGTCGGCGACGAGCCCGTGGCATTCGCCAAAAGCGGAAAGCTCGGAGGCGGTCTCGTGGCAGGCCTCGGCATCGCGGGCGCAGATGAAAACGCGCGCGCCGGCTTCGAGGAAGCCCTGGGCGATCATCCGCCCAATTCCACGGGTACCACCAGTGACCAGGGCGGTACGGCCCTGGAGGCTGAAATAGGAATGCATAAGGATGCCTCGACGATGAACCGGAACAGGCCCATACCCTAACCCCGGCGACTCCGGGGCGGGGGCATTATCGAGACGCGGAATACAGCGGCATTTCAGGCCGGTGCAGCCTGGGCGGCGGCCAGCTCGGCGTCCTTGGCCAGGGCGCGCTGGTAGGCGGGGCGTTCGACGAAGCGGGCGATGTAGTCCTTGATCGCCGGCACCTCCGGGATCAACCCGAACTGGGTGGTCCAGTTCAGCGCGCTGCCCCAGAGCACGTCGGCAGCGGTGAACTGCTCACCTAGCAGCCAGGGCCCGTCTTTCATCTGGCTGATCAGGGTCTTCATCACGCTGTCGAAATCGCCGTAGGGCGAGCGTGCCTCTGGAATTGGCTCACGCTTCTGTACCCGGTCCACTACTGCCGGCTCGAAGCAGGACCCGTAGAACACCATCCAGCGCAGGTAGGGCCCGCGCAGCGGGTCGCCCAGGGGTGGGGCAAGCTTGGCTTCCGGGTAGAGGTCGGCGAGGTAGAGGTAGACCGAGACTTGCTCCGTGACCACCGCATCGCCGTGGGTGAGGGTAGGTACCTTGCCCATGGGGTTGATAGCGAGGAATTCCGGCTTGCGCTGCTCCCCGGTCTTCATGTTCATCACGTGGAGCGTGAAGTCGGCGCCGAGCTCTTCGAGCAGGGTCAGGGCACCGGTGGAGCGTGTGTAGGGGCAGTGGTAGAGGGTTACCTGGCGGTTCTGGCTGGTCATTGTTGTGGTTCCGCGTGGTCCGTGGATGAAGCGAGTCTAGACCTTGCCCCTAGAGCCTGCCGTCTCGGCGTAAACGGCGCAGTACCCAGCGGCGGTAGGCGAGCGACAGAAGCGGTTTGATGATGGGCAGGCCGAGCAAGCAGGCGAGCGGTGCCAACCTCGGCACGCGGGTGAGCAGGAGAATGTAGGCGTCGAGTTCGCGGTGGATGCGGCCGGTTTCATCCTGGACGTGTAGTTCGGTCAGGGCGAGGTAGGGGTCGATGCCGAGCGCGCGTAGTTCTGTGTCGCGACCGGTGATGTCGACCCACTCCACGCCTTCGGCGGCACGGGGCAAGGATTCGTACCAGCGACGGTCTGCAATGCAGCGGGGACAGGCGCCGTCGTAGAAGACCTTGAGCATGGGCGAGCTCCGGTGATGGGTATCGCTGCGCTCCCGCCGAACGCCGCTCGCTACATCCTACGGCTCGACTCGCTTCTTGTGTTCAGCCCATTGCGTTGGGGCGTCAATCACGGAATCACGCCTGACGCGAAATCAAGGTCAAAAGAAAAGCCCCGCGTCAGCGGGGCTCATTCAGCACAACCTCAAATCAGACCAACTCGGCCCACATGTCGTACTCGTCGGCATCGACGATGCGCACGCGCACCTTGTCGCCCGGCTTCACGCTGGTGGACTCGATGAATACGCTGCCGTCGATTTCCGGAGCGTCCGCCCAGGAACGGGCTACGGCGCCTTCGTCGTCGACTTCGTCGATCAGCACGTCCATTTCGCGGCCGATCTTCAGCTGCAGGCGGGCGGTGGAAATGGCTTGCTGATGCGCCATGAAACGCTCCCAGCGGTCCTGCTTGACGTCGTCTGGGACCGGCTCCAGGCCCAGGTCGTTGGCCGGGGCACCGTCCACCGGGGAGTACTGGAAGCAGCCGACGCGGTCCAGTTGGGCTTCGGTTAGCCAGTCCAGCAGGTACTGGAAGTCTTCCTCGGTTTCGCCGGGGAAGCCGACGATGAAGGTGGAGCGGATGGTCAGGTCCGGGCAGATCTCGCGCCATTTCTTGATGCGCGCCAGGGTCTTGTCCTCGAAAGCCGGGCGCTTCATGGACTTGAGCACTTTCGGGCTGGCGTGCTGGAAGGGGATGTCCAAGTAAGGCAGCAGCTTGCCTTCGGCCATGAGCGGGATCACGTCGTCCACATTGGGGTACGGATAGACGTAATGCAGGCGCACCCACACGCCCATGGCGGAGAGGGCCTCGCAGAGTTCCAGCATGCGGGTCTTGACCGGCTGGCCGTTCCAGAAGTCGAGCTTGTACTTGAGGTCGACACCGTAGGCGCTGGTGTCCTGGGAGATCACCAGCAGCTCCTTGACGCCGGCCTTGACCAGGCGTTCGGCTTCGGAGAGCACATCACCCACCGGGCGGCTGACCAGTTTGCCGCGCATGGACGGGATGATGCAGAAGCTGCAGCTGTGGTTGCAGCCTTCGGAAATCTTCAGGTAGGCGTAGTGACGGGGGGTCAGCTTGATACCTTGCGGCGGCACCAGGTCGACGAAGGGGTCGTGGTCGGCCTTCGGCGGCACCACTTCGTGCACCGCGCTGACCACTTGCTCATACTGCTGTGGGCCGGTGACGGCCAGCACGCTCGGATGCACGTCACGGATGGAGTCTTCGGATACGCCCATGCAGCCGGTGACGATCACCTTGCCGTTTTCGGCGATGGCTTCACCGATGGCATCCAGGGACTCGGCCTTGGCGCTGTCGATGAACCCGCAGGTGTTCACCACCACTACGTCGGCATCCTGGTAGGTCGGTACGATCTCGTAGCCTTCCATGCGCAGCTGGGTGAGGATGCGCTCGGAGTCGACGGTGGCCTTTGGGCAGCCCAGGCTGACGAATCCGACTTTGGGAGTAGCGGTGGACATGTGCGGCTAACCTCA
The DNA here is from genome assembly GCF_038440135.1 of Pseudomonas sp. OTU5201. Classification (NCBI taxonomy): domain Bacteria; kingdom Pseudomonadati; phylum Pseudomonadota; class Gammaproteobacteria; order Pseudomonadales; family Pseudomonadaceae; genus Pseudomonas; species Pseudomonas sp. OTU5201. The sequence continues at coordinate 121,246 of NZ_JASATC010000002.1, forward strand.
ATGGGCGCTCGGGAGAGCGCCTCTGATCAAAAAGTGCGCAATTCTAGCGGCAGGCGTCGGTCATTTCTACCCTCACGTGCCGTCATTTCGCAGCTAGCCTTTGGGAATCCGGCGTCGGCGGGGCGGGACGCCCATGTTCGCCGGATGAGCTGCCCCAACGATGCGTTTCAACTGTCATCAGCAGGAAGGTTTAGATGAGCGATGGCATCACGCAACCCGCCGAGCAGCAAGCCGGACATACGGCTTCAGGGTTCGGTTTGCTGGTGGCCGCCGCCGGTGTGGTCTACGGCGATATCGGCACCAGCCCGTTGTACACCCTCAAGGAAGTCTTCTCCGCCCAGTACGGCGTCCAGATCAATCACGATGGGGTTCTGGGCATTCTATCGCTGATCTTCTGGTCGCTGATTTGGGTGGTGTCGATCAAGTACGTGCTGTTCATCTTGCGCGCGGACAACGACGGGGAAGGCGGCGCCATGGCCCTGACGGCCCTGGCCCAGCGCGCCGCCAGGTCGTACCCCCGATTGAATGCAGCCGTGTTGCTGCTCGGCTTGTGCGGGACCGCGCTGTTCTATGGCGACAGCATGATTACTCCGGCGATTTCGGTGCTTTCGGCCATCGAGGGGCTGGAAATCGCGTTCGACGGCCTGAAGCAGTGGGTCGTGCCCTTGTCGCTGATCGTGCTGGTGGGCCTGTTCCTGATCCAGAAGCACGGCACCGCGCGGATCGGTACCCTCTTCGGGCCGATCATGGTGCTTTGGTTCAGTGTGCTCGGTGCCCTGGGGATCTATGGCATCGTCCAGCAGCCGGAAGTGCTTAAAGCGCTCAATCCCTGGTGGTGCGTACATTTTTTTGTTGTCCATCCGGGCATCGGCGTTGCCATCCTCGGGGCCGTGGTGCTGGCCCTGACCGGTGCCGAAGCGCTCTATGCCGACATGGGCCACTTTGGCCGCAAACCCATTGCTCGCGCCTGGTTCTTCCTGGTGTTGCCGGGGCTGGTGCTGAACTACTTCGGTCAGGGGGCGATGATCCTTGCCGACCCTGCCGCAGCCCGTAACCCTTTCTATCTGTTGGCACCGGGCTGGGCGCTGCTGCCCATGGTCGGGCTGGCCACCCTGGCCACCGTGATCGCCTCCCAGGCAGTGATTTCCGGGGCCTTCTCACTGACGCATCAGGCCATGCAACTCGGTTACATACCGCGCATGTTCGTCCAGCACACCTCGCAGCAGGAGCAGGGGCAAATCTACATCGGTGCGGTGAACTGGGCGCTCATGGTGGGCGTGGTATTGCTGGTGCTGGGCTTCGAGTCGTCGGGGGCGCTGGCCTCGGCCTACGGCGTGGCGGTGACCGGCACCATGCTGATCACCACCCTGCTGGTGTCGGTGGTGATGCTGCTGCTGTGGAGAACGTCCTGGTGGCTGGCCGTGCCCGTACTGCTGGGCTTCCTCTTCGTCGACAGCCTGTTCTTCGCTGCCAACGTGCCGAAGATCTTCCAGGGAGGGGCGTTCCCGGTGGTCGCCGGCGTCGCGCTGTTCATCCTGATGACTACCTGGAAGCGTGGCAAGCAGATCGTGGTCGAGCGCCTGGACGAAACCGCGCTGCCGTTGCCGTTGTTCATCAGCAGCATCCGTACGCAGCCTCCGCATCGGGTGCAGGGCACTGCCGTGTTCCTTACTGCGCGGACAGACGCGGTGCCCCATGCCTTGCTGCACAATCTGTTGCATAACCAGGTACTGCACGAGCAGGTCGTGCTGCTCACCGTGGTGAGCGAGGACACGCCTCGGGTGGCGGCAGACCGGCGTTTCGAGGTAGACGCCTATGGCGATGGCTTCTTCCGGGTAATCCTGCACTTCGGCTTTATCGAAGAACCGGACGTGCCAGCGGCGCTGAGGCTTTGTCACCTCAACGAGCTGGATTTCAGCCCGATGAGCACCACCTGGTTCCTCAGTCGGGAAACGGTGATCCCCACCAAACGCATCGGCATGGCGCGCTGGCGCGAGGCCTTGTTCGCGTTCTTGCTGAAGAACGCCAACAGTAACTTGAGGTACTTCAATCTGCCGCTGAACCGGGTGATCGAGTTGGGGACGCAGGTGGAGATTTGAAGGCGGGGAATGGAGAGTCGGGTGCGCCACGCGGCGCACCCTGAGGAATGTGGCGATCAGCCCTTACGCGGCAGCATCCGCACCAGGGTATTGTCCTGGCTCACATAGTGGTGGAACAGCGCCGCCACCGCGTGCAGGCCGATCAGCCAGTAGCCGGCAGTGCCCGCCAGTTCGTGGAGTTCCTTGATCTGCCCGGCCAGCTCCTTGTTCGGGCCGATCAGTGCCGGCAGTTCAAGGCCGAAGAACGGAGTGGGCTTGCCCGCTGCGCTGAGGATCAGCCAACCGGCCAGGGGCGCGCCGATCATCAGGGCGTAGAGTGCCAGGTGCATCAGTTTCGCGAGGGCGTTCTGCCAGCTCGTCGGCGCGGGTTGTATGGCTGGCGCGGGGGAAATCATCCGCCCGATCAGGCGCAGCCAGACCAGGAAGAACACCGCCATGCCGAGCATGAAGTGCCACTGCTTCAGTAGTTCGCGGGTTTCGCTGCCTTTGGGAAAGTTGCCCTTCAGTTCAATGCAGGCATAGACGGCTGCGATCAGTACCAGCATCAGCCAGTGCAGGGCGATCGATAGGTTCCCGTAGCGGGAAGGTGCGTTCTTGAGACTCATCACGGTACCTCTTTCTCGATATTCAAAACGGAGCGGAGGATAGCCCCTTTGTCTTAAGCGAATCTGAATCTGGGTCAATCCTTGGCCAGTGGTTTCTGCCGCTTCTCGACGGCAGCCAGCAGTTTCTCCGCCAATGCCGGGTAGTTCTCGTCGTAATGGTGGCCTCCGGGCAGCTCGAGGTTTTCCCCGATGGCGCCCGGTTGTGTGCAGCCACTTTCGATGGCTTCTTCCTTGCCAAACACGCAGAGCACCTTGGAGGCTGGCAGTCTGGCCAGTTCCGGCCCGGTGGCGGCTTCCTGGCCAGCTTTGCCGAGCCAACCCTGCACTTCGATCTCGAAACTGCCGCTGCGCGCCAGGGCCAGCAGCAAGATGGCGTCCACCTGGTCCTGGTCGGCCTTGGGCAGGCGGTTGTAGAAGGCCGGCAGCACGTCAGCGCCGAAGGAGTAGCCGGCCAGCACGAAGCGCTTGGCTCCCCACTTTTCACGGTATTGCTTCATCAGCCGGCTGAGATCGGCGGCGCCCTGCAAGGGACTCTTGTGCTGCCAGAAGTAGCGCAGGGAGTCGAAGCCCACCACCGGGTAGTTGCGCTTGGCCATCTCATCGGCCACCGCACGGTCCAGGTCACGCCAGCCGCCATCGCCGGAATAGAACAGGGTGACGGTTTCGGCAGGCTTGGCGGCCGGTACTTCCACCACAGGTAATGGCTCGCCCTGGCCCTGCAACAGGCTCTGCACGCGTTGCAGGAGCAACTCAACCAGGCTGGTGTCGTAGTCGCTGATCAGGGTTTCGGCGTTGGCCTGGTTGCGGGCGAAGGCGGCGCTGGGGGAGTCCGGGTTGTCGTTCCAGGCGGCCAGCCAGTGGCCGTGGGCGGCCTTCTGCGGCAGGCCGGCGGGGCAGTCGGGGGTCGCCAGGCTGAAGTCGATGGACAGGGCCTGGGCCGTGTCGTCGAACTGTCCGGCCAGCCAGCGCCAGGCGAAGGTGGCTCCCGGGCCGATGCCGGCCACCAGGGTGGGCTCGCCGCCAAGGATTTCGCGGGATTGCTGCAAGCGCTGCTGCTGCGCCGCGCAATCCTTGGTCGGCAGGTCAAGTTGTAGAAGTCGCGCGTTGTTGCTGCGGGCCAGGCTCAGCAAATCGGCATCCGCCAGACGCTGGTTGTCGCTGGTCACCAACAGCACGCGGTGCTGCACGGCCCCCGAGGGATTGGCCAGGATCATGGCACTGCCGTCAGGCAGGTTCAGATGGTCCAACCTGGCCTGGGGGGCAGGGCGGCTCCAGACCAGCAGGGCCGCGCCCACCAGGGCGAGGATCAGGATCAGCAGCAGGCGTCGCCAGTTGCGTTTGAGCATGCGTACCTCAGCGTTTGACCAGGCCGGTGAAGCCGCCGGCGATCAGGGCAGCGGTATCGGCCAGCGCCACCAGCGGGTCGAGGCCTGCGGGCACGGCCATGTAGCGCGGCTCCCAGTCGGGCTGGAACTTCTCCTTGAAGCGGCGCAGGCCCTGGAAGTTATAGAACTGCTCGCCACGCCGGAATACCAGGGCGCCAAGGCGTTGGGTCAGGGGGGCTCCACGGCGCGGCTGCAGTCCGGCCAGGGGCACCATGCCCAGGCTGAAGCGGGCATGGCCGCGCTCCTTGTAGTGCAGCAGCAGGCTGAGCATGAGGAACTCCATGGTGAGCTTCGGGGCGTGCGGATGAACACGCATCAGGTCAATGCTGGACAGGGTATTTCCCTCGGTTTCCAGCAGATTGGCAAAAGCCACCGGCTTGCCCTCGAACTCGATGGTGGCGATGCGAAAGTGGTTCAGGTAGTCGGGGTCGAAGCGACCGAGGGAAAAGCCTTTCTCCCGTGCCTGTTTGCCTTGCATCCAGGCTTGGGAGATGGCCCTCAACTGATCCAGGGGCGCAGTCCCGGCATCGTAGATCTGCAGGCCGAGGCCGTCGCGCTGGCCACGGCTGAGGGTGTAGCGCAGGTCCTTCATGGCCTTGTTCTTGGCGTCGAGGTCGAATCGGGGAAGGTCGACCCGGGCTTCCTCGCCCAGCTTCAGCGCGGACAGACCGATATCCATGTAGTAGGGCAGGTTCTCCGCGCGCACCTGGTAGAACACCGGCCGCGCATGATGGTGGTCGCAGAGGTCGCGGAACTGCCAGATCAGCTCGGCGCGTCGGCAGGACGGACCAATGGGATCGAACAGCGCCACCAGGCTGCGGCCGCGGCGGGCGTACATGAGGAAGGCGTCCCCCTCCGGATGGAAGAGCAGCGCTTTGTCCCCCGTCAGCACTAGGCCGCCATCGGGTTGGTCGGAGTTGCGGATGACCTCGACGGCGTGCAGCAGCTCCTCTTTTGTGGGTTCGTGAATGGTCGGTGGCATCGGGCGCAACAGCCAGGCCAGGGCGATGCCCGCTAGCAGCAGGCCGCTGGCCAGGGAGGCTCGCAGGGCGCGAGGGGCGTCGCCGTCCACCTCGAACTGCCACCAGAGCTCATGGCTGTAGGGTACGTTTTGGAAAGCGAAGAACATCAACCAGAGGGCGGCGAGCAATACGCAGGCACTGGCGGCGAGGTTAAGCGGCGAGAAGGGCACTTCCAGCAGGCGGCTGGGGCGGTAGAAAGCGGCGCGAAAGATGGCCAGCAGCACGGCCGTCATGGTCAGGAGACTGGCTTCCTCCCAATCGAACCCCTTGAGAAGTGACAGCCCGGCGCCAGCCAGCAGGAGCACTACCGTCAGCGCCCAGGCTGCCGACAGGCGATGGCGCAAGCCGTGGGCCAGCAGCAGGCAGAGCACGCCGATGAGGCTTGCTGCCAGGTGTGAGGCGTCGATCAGGCGATGGGGAATCAGGAAGCTCAGGTGTTCCAGGCGGGTGTCGGCCGCCGGGGTAACTCCAGAAAACAGCAGCACCACGCCGGACAGGAACACCAACAGCGACAGCACCGGCGCGGCCAGGCCGGAGGCGGCGCGCAGGGCCTGGCGGCCAGCGGGGAACAGACGCTGTGCCTCGCTGGCCAGCAGCAACAGGCAGGCCAGTACCAGCGGCAGACCGACATAGATCAGGCGGTAGAGCACCAAGGCGGCCGCCAGTGGCGCTGCGCCCAACTGGCCGGCAAAGGCGGCCAGCAGCACGGCCTCGAACACGCCGACGCCGCCCGGTACGTGGCTGAGCACTCCGGCTGCCAGGGCGAGCATGTAGACCAGCAGGAAGGCGCCGAGCGGCGGCGCTTCCGGTAGCAGGACATAGAGCACGCAGGCGGCGGCGCAGACATCCACCACCGTGATCAGCAGCTGCACCGCCGACAAGCGCAGGCCGGGTAGGCGCACGCTGCGATTGCCCAGGCGGAGATCGATGCAGCCAGGCACGGGGGGGGCCGGCGCGCGCTGGCGGGAAATCCAGAAGATCAGCCCGGCACCGGCCAGCAGCACAGCCAGGGCCAGGCTGATCACCAGGCTTTCCGGCAGGCCCAGGGCCAGGGAAGCCGCGGCCGGGGCGCTCAGCGCGGCCAGGGCAGCCAGCGGCGGGAGGGCTGAGCCCAGCGCGAGGCTGGCGAACAGGGTAATGCGGGCGATATCGCCGGCACCCAGTTTGTCGCGGCCGTAGAGACGGAAACGTACCGAGCCGCCCGTGAGCATCGACAGGCCGACCGCGTTACCAATGCCCGAGGCGCAGAAGCTGCCGAGGGCCATGCGCTGCAACGGCAGGTGCACGCCAGCGAAGCGGCAGCCGGACCACTCGTAACCGACATAGGCCATGAAGCTGACGGAAGTGGCCGCCAGCGCCAACAGCAGGCTGGTGCCGGGAACGTCGTGGACGGCGGCGCGCAGGGCATTGGGGTCCAGTTCTCGCAGCAGGTGCCAGCAGGCCAGTAAGCCGAGCACGAAGACCAGCAGGGTGAAGGCGATGACGATCCACTGTCTGTAGGCTGTGAGGCTATCGAGCCAGCGCAGCGGGGCTGGTTCTTCGTTGAGTTGACCGTTGGCCGGGCGTTCCACTGGCGGGGTGTTGGCGCGCATTGAGCACCTCTAGGCAATGTGCGCCATTGAGTGTGGGCGCCGACAGCAAGTTCCAAGTGTCTGGCAGAGCTTTTTCTTCGCCGGCATGGCTGCAGTGAAGTGCGAGAAATAGCCGGGTGTATCGCAAAGTCTAGGAGAGTGCGGGGGGGGGGATGCAAGGGTGGGGGCGTGGCGTGCGGAAGCAGCGGGCGGCAATTTGTCGCGGCCAGGGGCCCGCGCCGGTCAGTGCCAGACCGAGCGGGTCTCCCAATCGCGGAACTGATCGGCGGGTATCGGCTGACTGATCTTGTAGCCCTGGGCAATGTCGCAGCCGTACTGGCCGAGCTGGTTGAGGGTCAATTGGTCTTCCACTCCCTCGGCCACCACGGTCAGGTCGAGGTTGTGGGCCAGTTCGATGATAGAGCGAACAATCTTCGCCGAGCCGTCGTTGCTGGTCATGCGGCTGACGAAGGACTGGTCGATCTTCAGCGAGTCCACCGGCAGCTTCTGCAGGTAGGCGAGGGACGAGTAGCCGGTGCCGAAGTCATCAATGGTCAGGTGCGCATCCAGCTCCTTGAGTGCGGACAGGGTCTGCAGCGACGCCACCGGGTCTTCCATCAGTGCGCTTTCGGTCAGTTCGAACTCGATCCAGTGAGGCTTGGCGCCCCAGGTGGCGAAGGAACCCTGGATACGCTCCAGAAGCCGGGGGTCACGCAGGTCGTGGGCCGACAGGTTGACTGAGATCGGTCGTTCATCGCCCTCTTCATGCCAGGCATAGCGTTGGCCCAGGGCGGTATCCAGCACCCAGAGCGTCAGCGGAGTGATCAGCCCGGTGTTTTCCGCCAGGCGCACGAACTCGTCCGGCGGCAGCATGCCGTGCTGCGGGTGGCGCCAGCGCACCAGGGCTTCGGTGCCGCAAACGCGGTTGCTGGCGATTTCGACTTTGGGTTGGTAGTAGAGCAGCAGTTCGTTGCGATCGATGGCGCGGCGCAGGTCGCCCATCAGCGTCAGGTGCTGGGCACATTCCTGATCGAGTCCGCCCTGGAACACTGCGAAGCCGGCGTTGGAGCGCTTGGCCTGTTCCATGGCGCTGCCAGAACGGCGGATCAACGCCTCCGGCGCCGTGCCATGGCCGGGGTAGAGCGCAATGCCGATGCTGGCCCGTGCTTCCAGATAGAGGCCAGACAGTTCCACCGGGTCGTACAGCGCCGTGAGTATCTGCTTGGCCAGTTGCGACGCCTGCTCGGCGCCGCTATTGGGCATGAGTACGGCGAACTCGCACTCACCCATTCGCGCCACGATGCGTTCTGCACCCACTACCTGTTTGAGACGGGAGGCGATCTCGATCTGCAGGCGATCGCCTTCGCGGTAGCCGAGGGTTTCGTTGATTTCCTGGTTGCGCGCGATCTCCAGCTGCAGCAGGCCAAAGGGGCGACGTTCCTGGCGAGCGTTGACGATGGCGGTATCCAGCAACTCGCGCAGGCGCACGCGATTGGGCAGACCGGTCAGGGTGTCTTCATAGGCCATCCTGCGGATCGTCGCTTCGGCTTCCATGGCGCGGGCGCGGGTACGCAGGGTGGTGATGCCAAAGCCCAGGTCATTGGCCATGGCCAGCAGCAATTCCACTTCCGTCTCATCGAAGGCGTCGGCGTGGGCCGCCATGATCACCAGCATGCCGATGAGGCATTCTTCGACCCGCAGGGGCAATGCCAGCGCCGCGGCGAAACCGTACTCGCGAGCTTCCTGGTGCAGCGCGGCGGCAGGGTCGTTGAGCAGGTCACGCATCACCAGCGGGTCGCCGGCCTGCAGGGCGGTTTCCAACTGGCTGTGAAAACCGTCGTCATGGCCGCCCGCACCCCAGCCCTGGCAGATGCCATTGGCAGCGTTGCAGGCCATCACTTTATAAGGGCGTGCCGGATCGTCCTGACGGTAGTCGACCCAGGCCTGGCGATAGCCGCACTCGTCTACCAGCACCCGGCATATCTCCGCCAGCAGCGGTGTTTCATCGTTGGCGTGGATCACCGCATGGTTGACCGCCACGCGGGTGGCCAGGGCACGATTGAGGGCGTCCACCTGGAGCTCGGCCTGTCGACGCTTGGCTTTGCCGCGCAAGGCCTGGAGTCCGAAAGCGAGGTCGTCGGCGGCCTCGCTGAGCAGTTCCAGTTCCCGCTCGCCGAAGGCATCCGGCTCCTTGGCGCAGATCGCCAGAGCACCGAAAACCTGGCCGTCCACCCGCAGGGGCAGAGACAGGACCGAGGCAATGCCGTGGGTGATGGCGCTTTCCCGCCATGGGCTGAGCCTGGGGTCGGTGAGGATATTGCGCGTGATGGTCGGGGCGCCGGTGCGGATGGCCGTGCCGGTGGTGCCGTGTCCGCGCTCACGGTCGGCCCAGGTGATGTTGAGGGAATCCACATAGGCCCTATCGAGTCCGACGTGGGCCAGGGGTGTGACCGACTGCGCTTCATCATGCTCAGCGCGGCCGACCCAGGCCATGCGGTAGCCGCCTTCCTCTACTACGACCCGGCAGATTTCCTGGAACAGGAAGCACGGCTCTTCGGCGCGCAACAGAGCGCGGTTGCAGCCGCTCAAGGTGCGCAGTGCGCGGTTCAGGTATTCAACTTCCTCGCTGGAAGCGCAATAGGCAGGCATGACCAACCTCCACCGAGTGGATGGGTGCGCTTCAAGTATAGAGGTCGAGGTCTTGCCGGACGGGAGACTGACGAGCAGCCTGGACAGACGGAGCAGGGGGAGGGGAAAAGAAAAAGGCCACTCCGAAGAGTGGCCTTTCTTGAAACTGGTTGCGGGAGCTGGATTTGAACCAACGACCTTCGGGTTATGAGCCCGACGAGCTACCAGACTGCTCCATCCCGCGCCGGCAATTCTACAGTTCTGGAGAGGACTGTCAAACGATTTCTTTCATTTAAATCAAATACTTAATTCAACCCAAACGAAAAAGGCCACTCCGAAGAGTGGCCTTTCTTGAAACTGGTTGCGGGAGCTGGATTTGAACCAACGACCTTCGGGTTATGAGCCCGACGAGCTACCAGACTGCTCCATCCCGCGGTCGCCATTCTACATTTCTGCAGGGGGCTGTCAAACGGTTTCGCAGAAAAATTCTTTTTCCCTCAAATATTTAGCAATCCGGGAGGCTTTTCGGGCGGCTCACACCAGTGCGCTAGAGCACCTGGGGAGCGGGCTGGCTGCGGTATCATCGCCCGCTACCGGAATCGCGCCCGCGCCACTGACCCTCATGCCGCAACGAAAGATCATCCACATTGACTGCGACTGCTTCTATGCCGCCATCGAGATGCGCGATGACCCCGCGTTGGCGGGAAAACCCCTGGCAGTTGGCGGCTCTCCGGACAAGCGCGGGGTTGTGGCGACCTGCAATTACGACGCGCGCGCCTACGGGGTGCGCTCTGCGATGCCGATGCGTACGGCGGTCAAGCTGTGTCCGGACCTGACCATCGTCCGGCCGCGGATGGACGTCTATAAAGGTGTCTCGCGACAGATCCACCAGATTTTCCGTGACTACACGGAGATCATCGAGCCGCTGTCTCTGGACGAGGCCTACCTGGACGTCTCCGACAGCCCGCATTTCAACGGCAGCGCCACGCGCATCGCCCAGGAAATTCGCCGACGGGTGGCGGCGGAGCTGCACATCACGGTGTCGGCCGGCGTCGCGCCGAACAAGTTCATCGCCAAGATCGCCAGTGACTGGCGCAAGCCTGACGGCCTCTACGTGGTGAAGCCGGATCAGGTGGATGAGTTCGTTGCGGCGCTGCCGGTGAACATGTTGCACGGGGTAGGCAAGGTGACCGCGGAGAAGCTGGCGCGCCTTGGCGTGCGCACCTGCGCAGACCTGCGGGATTGGAACAAGCTGGCGCTGGCGCGGGAGTTTGGAAGCTTCGGCGAGCGGCTCTACAGCCTGGCGCGGGGTCAGGATGATCGTATCGTGCAGGTCGATAACCGGCGGCAGTCCATCAGTGTGGAGAACACCTACGACAAGGATCTACCCAACCTGGACGCCTGCCTGGAGCGGCTGCCGGCCTTGCTGGACGAGTTGCGTGGACGCATGGCGCGACTGGACAGCACCTACAAGCCGGACAAACCCTTCGTGAAGCTGAAGTTCCATGACTTCACCCAGACGACTCTGGAGCAGGCTGGTGCCAGGCGTGACCTGGACAGCTATCGGCAGTTGCTCAGTGCGGCGTTTGCCCGGGGTGACAAGCCGGTGCGTTTGATCGGCGTGGGCGTGAGGTTGCAGGACCTGCGCGGTGCGCACGAGCAGCTGAACCTGTTCTGATGCGCGACCTGCTGTTCTGTAGGGGCGAATTCATTCGCCAAGCAGGCCGAAGGTCTGCCCTTCGACGCTGCGAGGGGCAGCGTTGCTGCCCTTGGCGAATGAATTCACCCCGACATGGAAAGGACGGAGCGGCAGAAGGCGATCAGCCTTCTACCGGCCACAGCCGGATCGGCTTGCCTTCGGCTGGCCACAGGCGCAGTTGATCGATGGAGGAAATGTCCCAGCGCTGTACCTTGCCCAGGGCGTCGAGGAAGCGCTGTTCTTGCTCCATCAGCGCGGGGGCGCACATCTTGCGGGTGCTGCCGGCGGCGCCGAAGGTCAGTTTGCCGCCTTCCAGGGTATAAGACGCGAACCAGTGGTTACAGCCGGCATTGCCGTAGGCGCGGTTGTCTTCGCCCAGGGTGATGGTCAGGTGGCTACGGTCGATCAGCGGACGTTCGCCGATCCATTCCACCTGGTATGTCGTGCCGGTCTTCAGCTGCGGGCGATCGGTCGCGCAACCGGCGAGGGTAGCGGCCAGTGCGGCCAGCAGCAGGGCTTTCTTGGTCATTTAGCGTCCTCCTGATGACAGTTCGGGCAGTAGTGCTTGCCGGCGTGGCTGCGCCAGCCCAGCTCGGCAATGCGCGCTTCGGCGGCCGGTGCCTGGGCCTGTTTGCCAAGGCCGCCGTCGACGGCGAACTCGAAGTCCAGGCGTGCGCCGCAGGCGTCGCAGTCCACATGCCAGTTGTGAATCGAAAGTTCCTTGAAGACCGGGCCCTTGGCTACCGCCAGCCATTGGCCGGGCGGGTTGATCAGGTGGCGGACCTTGTCCACGGACAGGCGCATGCTGAGGTCACGGCTGCCCTTGAGGGTCACCAGCAGGGTGTCGCCGGCCTGGATCGAACCGCCAGTACCTGTGACCTGGTAGAGGCCCGGTGAGAGGGCGCGGCATTCGTTCAGGGTGTGGGCGGGGTTGAGCAGGTTGTATCGGAAATCGTGTTCGGCCATAGGTCCTCCGGAAGCGCCGCGCATCCTAACACGGCCTAGGCGTCCACCTGATTGCACGGTCGCCCGGCGGCCCATGCAGTGATGTTGTCCAGGGTGGTGCGGGCGATGGCGGACAGGGCTTCGCGGGTGAGGAAGGCCTGGTGGGCGGTGACAATCACGTTGGGGAACGTGAGCAGCCGCGCGAGCACGTCATCCTGCAGAGGCAGGTCGGATCGGTCTTCGAAGAACAGGTTGGCTTCTTCTTCATAGACATCCAGGCCGAGGTAGCCGAGCTGGCCGGACTTCAGCGCGTCGATCAGCGCCGGGGTATCGACCAGGGCACCGCGCCCGGTGTTGATCAGCATGGCGCCGCGTTTCATCTGCTCCAGACTCTGGGCGTTCACCAGGTGGCGGGTGGCGTCGTTGAGCGGGCAGTGCAGGCTGATGATGTCGCTGTTGGCGAGCAGTTCCTGTAGGTCGACGTAGATGGCCCCAAGGGCCTCGACGCTGGAATTGTGCTGCGGGTCGAAGGCCAGCAAGCCGCAGCCGAAGCCGGCCATGATGCGGGCAAAGGTGGCCCCTATCTGGCCGGTACCAATGACGCCGACGGTCTTGCCCACCAGGTCGAAGCCGGTCAGTCCGTGAAGGGTGAAGTCGCCTTCGCGGGTACGGTTGTAGGCGCGGTGCAGGCGTCGATTGAGGGCCAGGAGCAGCGCCACTGCATGCTCGGCGACGGCGTGGGGAGAGTAGGCAGGTACCCGCACTACCGTCAGGCCGAGGCGTTTGGCGGCCACCAGGTCCACGTGGTTGTAGCCGGCCGAACGCAGCGCGATGAGACGTGTACCGCCGTTGGCCAGGCGTTCCAGCACTGGAGCGGAGAGGTCGTCGTTGATGAAGGCGCAGACCGCGTCGAACCCGTTGGCCAGGGTTGTGGTGTCGAGCGTCAGCCGCGCCTGCTGGAAGTGCAGTTCGAAATGGGGGCAGGCGCCGAGGAAGCTTTCGCGGTCATAGGCCTGGCTGCTGAACAGAATGGTGCGCATGGGGTCTCCTTGATTGTTCAGCAGCATAGCTGGCGGGTGGCCATTGCACGTGTCCCGGGTCAAGCCTCCAGTCGTGCAACCTCGGCCAGGCGGGCGATGGCCGCATCCAGTTCTTCAAGGGCCTGCGGGGCAGCCGGGTCGTTGTGCTTGAGCAGCGTTTCGCTGCGCTGGCAGGCGGCGCGCAGTTGCGGCACGCCGCAGTAACGGGTTGCTCCGTGCAGGCGGTGGACCCGCTCCAGAAGGCTGGTACGGTCGCCACTGCGGGCGGCCAGTTGGATGGCTTCGCGATCGGCGTCGAGGGAAGCCAGCAGCATGGACAGCATGTCTGCTGCCAGATCGGCCTTGCCGGCCGCCAGGCGCAGCCCTTCCTCCGGATCCAGTACCTCCAGGCCGTTGTCGTAATGGCTTTCCCTGCCCTGGCGTTGCGTCGGCTGACTGCCGAGGCTGAGGCCACTCCACTTGAGCACCACCTGGGCCAATTGGCGTTCGCCAATGGGTTTGGTCAAGTAGTCATCCATGCCGCCCTGGAGCAGGGCACGCTTTTCATTGGTCAGGGCATGAGCGGTCAGGGCGACGATGGGCACCGGATCGATGCGTTGCTCGCTCTCCCAGCGGCGAATCGCTTCGGTGGCTTGGGTGCCGTCCATGCCGGGCATCTGCACGTCCATCAGTACCAGGTCGAAGCGCTCGCGCTGCACCGCTTCCACGGCGGCGAAACCGCTGTCGACAGCTCGGACCTCAGCACCCATGTCGGTCAGCAGGGTCTGCACCAGCAGGAGGTTGGCCGGGTTGTCGTCAACGCAAAGCAGCCTTGGCGCGCGGCTGTTGTTCGGCTGCGGCCGGTCGATGCGCGGGGGACGCGGGCTGACCAGACCGCTCAGGGCCTGTTGCAGCTTGAGGGTGCATGCCGGTTTGGCCTGCAACTGGCTATGGGCTTCGGGCAGGGCTCGGTGATAAAGCGCCTGCTCGGTGGTGGGGCAGAGCACCAGACTCTTGCAGCCGAGCTGCTCCAGTTCCCAGGCCCGTTGGCTGAGCTGCTCTGGCGAGAGCGTCTGGACATCCGCGCCGATCACGGCGAGGCCGATGGGGCGGTTGCTCAGGCGGCGCGCGGCGACATCGTCGACCAGGGTGTCGATGCTGGGGTAGTCCAGCACCTCCAGGCCGCAATCTTCCAACTGGTGGTGCAGCGATTGGCGGGTCAGCTCCTGGGGTTCGAGCACCGCCACACGGCGACCGTCGAGACTGTGCAGGGTGGCGTCGTCGATCTCGTCCGTGGATTTGGGCAGGCTGAGGGTGATCCAGAACTCCGAACCCACGCCCGGCGTACTGCTGACACCGATCTCACCGCCCATCTGCTCGATCAGCCGCTTGGAGATCACCAGGCCAAGGCCGGTACCGCCGGCCTGGCGGGACAGGGAGTTGTCGGCCTGAGTGAAGGCCTGGAACAGGGCGCGCAAGTCCGAGTCGGTGAGGCCGATACCGGTGTCCTGCACGCTGATGCGAAGTTGCGCCAGTTCGTCGTCGCTGTCGTCCTCGAGCATGGCGCGCACAGCGATGGTGCCTTCGCGGGTGAATTTGATGGCGTTGCTGACCAGGTTGGTCAGCACCTGCTTGAGGCGCATCGGGTCACCCATCAGCTGCAGCGGGGTGTCGCGGTAGACCAGGCTGACCAGCTCCAGGCGCTTCTCGTGAGCGGCCGGGGCGAGGATGGTCAGGGTGTCCTGGACCAGATCGCGGAGATTGAACGGGATGTTCTCCAGGACCAGCTTGCCGGCCTCGATCTTCGAGAAATCGAGCACCTCGTTGATGATGTCCAGCAGGCTGTCGGCGGATTTTTCGATGGTGTTCAGGTAGTCCTGCTGACGCGAGGTGAGGTCGCTTTTCTTCAGCAGGTTGGTGAATCCGAGGATGCCATTGAGAGGGGTGCGGATTTCGTGGCTCATGTTGGCGAGGAACTCGGACTTGATGCGGCTTGCCTCCAGGGCCTCCTTGCGCGCCAGGTCCAGTTCGATGTTCTGGATCTCGATGGTCTCGAGGTTCTGGCGAACGTCCTCGGTGGCCTGGTCGATGTTGTGCTGCAACTCTTCCTGTGCGGTCTGCAAGGCTTCGGCCATGCGGTTGATGCCTGAGGCCAGCTCATCCAGCTCATGGCTGCCCAGGGGCGGCAGGCGGGTTTCCAGGCGGCCTTCCTTCAGCAGTGCGACGCCCTGTTTGATGCGCCGCAGCGGGTCGTTGATGGCTCGGCTCATACGCAAGGCCAGCAGGGCGGTGACGCCCAGGCCGGTGGTGATCAGCAGGAGGCTGGCGAGCAGGCTGCGATAGCCACGCAGCAATGTGCCCTGGTGGGACATCTCCAGTTCCACCCAGCCCAGCAGGTTGTCGCTGGGCAGCGGTGCGTTGTCGCCGGACAGCACCCGGTGACGCTCGAACACGGGCTGCAGGAAGCGCGTGGCATCGGTGTTGCTCTTCAGGGCGAGGTTGTCGCCCTCGCCGTCAGGACTCTCGTTGAGCATGCGCGGCCCGGCGTGGGCGAGGCGCTTGTGGTCGACGCCGATGAAGCTCACCGAGCGCACATCGGCCTGGTCCAGTGCGTGGTCGGCAATCCGCTCCAGCAGCATGGCATCGCCTCGGATCAGGGCGGGCGCGGCGAGTGGCGCCAGGTGCTCGGCGATCATCTGGCCGCGTTGAAGTAGCTGGGCTTGCATGTCGGCCTGCTGCACCCAGGTGAAATAGCCGCCCAGTACCAGCGCCAGCAGGCTGGTTGGCAGCAGCGTCAGCATGAGCACACGGCCCTTGATGCCCAGATCCTTGTACACGCCACTCCTCCCAATGCGCTTTCCGCGCAGTGTAGCGACTCATCGGGTGGGAATCCTCCGTCAGTTTTGTCAGAATTCGCATACGCTAATATTTCGCATTTGCAGGTTATTTTCATGCAGGTCACACCCCGTGCCCCCGCTCGCATCCTTGCCATCGAGGACGACTCCCTGCTGGCAGCCCATTTGCACGACCACCTGCGTGGTCGTGGCTTCGATGTCACGCTCCGCCACGACGGCAAGGAGGGCCTGGGGCTGGCCCGCGAGGAGGACTTCGACCTGATCCTCATGGACATCCTGCTGCCAGGCTGCAACGGCCTGGATGCGCTCGCCCACTTGCGCCGCGAACGCAAGGTACCGGTGATCCTGATGTCCGCCCTGGGCGCCGAACAGGATCGCATCGCCGGTTTCAGCCAGGGCGCGGACGACTATCTGCCCAAGCCCTTCAGCATGGGCGAGATGGAGGTGCGCATTGAAGCCGTGCTGCGCCGCGTTGCCTACGAGCGGGCGGAAGCGACGGTGGAACCCAACCAGGACCCGCAACTGGATTTCGTCGATAACCGCAATGACGTTCGCCTGGGTGAGCAGTGGGCGGGACTGACCCCCACCGAGTACCGGCTGCTCGATCTGCTTTCGCGCAATGCAGAGGAGGTGTTGAGCAAACCCTTCCTCTACCAGCAGGTGCTGCACCGCGCCTTCTCCCAGCATGACCGCGTGCTGGACATGCACGTCAGCCATATTCGCCGCAAGCTGCAGGCCGTCGGGTACAGCGCCGGGCGGTTGGAAACGGTCTGGGGCAAGGGTTATCTGTTGACGCGTCAGCCATCATGAAGCTGCCGGGGCGCCACTCGCTGTTCTGGAAGCTGGCGGTTCTGCTGGTGGCTTTCTGCCTGTTGGTGCTTTGGCTCAGTCGGTCCTGGAGTGCTTATGTGGAGCTACGCAGCTACCGCCTGACGCAAGCGGCCCGCGAGCAGCTCACGGCCTATGCCCATGAGGCGGAAACGGCCTGGATGCGTGGAGGTGCCGGGGGGGTCGATGCCTGGGTCGCGGACATGGCGACCCGCGAGTCGAGTTGGGTAGCGGTGATCGGCAGCGACCTGCAGTCCCTTGGCAGTCGCCCCTTGAGCGTCGAGGAGCGTACCCACCTGACCTTCATGCGGCGGATCGACTGGCCCATGAGCAAGCGTGCGGTCGGATTGCCGACCGTGAGCTTGCCTTTTCCGGGCAATCCGCACGCCGGCCAGTTAGTGATTCAGCTGCCCGAGCGCTTCCTGCCCAGTGGTTTCGGCATGGCCTGGCAACTGGTAATCCATGGCCTGGTGCCTGGTGCGCTGGCCTTGCTGCTCTGCGTGCTGCTCTACCGCGTGCTGATTTCACCCCTGACTCATCTGCGCGAGCAGGCCAACGCCCTGCGCGGAGACCGCCTGGGCACGCGTGTCGCCCGGGCAGTCAGTGCCCGGCAGGACGAGCTGGGCGAGTTGGGACGCGCCTTCGACCATATGGCCGGACGCCTGGAAAACACGGTCGCCTTCCAGCGCCAGTTGCTACGTGACCTGTCCCATGAACTGCGTACCCCCCTCAGTCGCCTGCGTGTCGCCAGCGAAGGCGCCGACGACATCGAAGCACTTCGCCAGCGCCTGGAGCGCGAGGTGCGCAGCATGGAGAGCCTGGTCAACGACACCCTCGAATTGGTCTGGCTGGACACGGATCGTCCCGAGTTGCCGCTGGAGGAGGTGGAGGTGGCCTCCCTCTGGGAGGTGCTGCGGGAAAACGCATCTTTCGAAGCGGGTTGGGATGTAGCTCGCATGCCTTGCGAACTGGGGCCGGAGTGCCGTGTGCGCGGTCATCTCAACGGCCTGGCCCAGGCCTTGGAGAACATTCTGCGCAACGCCATCCGTCACTCGCCGGAGTCTGGCCATGTGCGCCTGGGAGGCCGTCAGGACGGGGGACGCTGGCATCTCTGGGTCGATGATGAAGGCCCCGGAGTCGCTGACAGTCAGCTGGAAACCATCTTCATGCCCTTCACCCGACTGGCGGCTGAAAGGCCAGGCGGCGATGGCTTCGGACTGGGGCTGTCCATCGCCCGAAGCATGGTGCGCCTTCAGGGCGGCGAACTCTGGGCGGAAAACACAGGCACCGGTCTGCGCATGAACCTGCGGCTGCAAACGTATACTTTGTAAATTAGATTTACTCTCAAATAGGAATAAATAGCATTTGCGCCAATTCCCGAGCCGACAGCGGGGCAGGCCGGTTAGTTCCGGCCAGGCAGGGCGCATTCGCCATCTGATCCTTTAGCTCGACGTGTCGCCATGTACAGGGCGCCGTTTCCTTCGGCCCGGGTTCACCCGCGTCAAGGAGATGGAGCATGCAACCGCGTTTCAAACTCAGCCACCTGACCCTGGCCCTGCTGGCGATGTCCGCGCCTGGCCTCGGCTTCTCCGCCACTCTGGAACTCGAGGGTGACGAAGTGCCGGTGGAGTCCACTGACCTGCCGGTTCCCGGTACCCGCCAGGCCATGGAGCTGGAAGAAACCCGCGTGATAGGCACTGCCGAAGAGGAGCTGAAGCAGGCACCGGGTGTGTCCATCATCACCGCCGAGGACATCGAGAAGCGTCCGCCGGTGAACGACCTGTCCGAGATCATCCGTCGCGAGCCGGGCGTCAACCTCACGGGAAACAGCACCAGCGGCAGCCGTGGTAACAATCGCCAGATCGACCTGCGCGGAATGGGGCCGGAGAACACCCTGATCCTCATCGACGGTAAACCCTCCACCTCGCGCAACGCAGTGCGTTACGGCTGGAACGGTGACCGCGACACACGCGGCGAAACCAACTGGGTACCGGCCGAGCAGGTCGAACGCATCGAGATTCTCCGCGGCCCGGCGGCAGCCCGTTATGGCTCGGGCGCCATGGGGGGCGTGATCAACATCATCACCAAACGTCCGACGGACAAGCTTGGCGGCTCGGTCACCGCCTTCACCTCGCTGCCCGAGGACGACGCCGAAGGCATGAGCAAACGCACTAACTTCAGCCTCAACGGTCCGCTTACCGATGCCCTGTCCTTCCGTGTGTACGGTGGCGTGAGCAAGACCGACGCCGACGATGCCGACATCAATGCCGCTCACCAGGCAAGCGATGATTCGGTCGTCGCCGGACGTGAGGGGGTTCGCAACAAGGACGTCAACGGCCTGCTCAGTTGGCAGCTGACGCCGGAGCAGACCCTTGACCTGGAAGCCAGCTACAGCCGCCAGGGCAACATCTATACCGGCGACACCATGAACAACAACGCCGGCGGCAACCCGGACTTCATCAGCAGCCTGATCGGCAAGGAAACCAACGTCCTGCAGCGCACCAGCTATGCGCTGACCCATTCCGGTGACTTCGATTGGGGCACTTCGACGGCGTCCCTCAGCTATGACTACACCCGCAACTGGCGCCTCAACGAGGGCCTGGCCGGCGGACCTGAGGGCGCGCCCAGCGAAGGCGCTGGCGATTTCACCTCGCGCCTGCGCAACACCCGCGCCAACGCCGAAGTGAACCTGCCACTGAGCTTCGGTCTGGAGCAGGTGCTGACGCTGGGCACCGAGTACCTCTACGAGACCCTCAATGACCCGGGCTCCATGCGCGCGCAGAGCTTCGACCCCGGCACCAGCGGCGTGCCGAGCCTGGCAGGCTTCGACCGCAACAGCACCAAGACCTCGGCCTACAGCTACGCCTTTTATGCCGAGGACAATATCGAGCTGGGGGCGGACACCATCGTCACGCCGGGCCTGCGCTACGACAATCACCAGGACTTCGGCCCCAACTGGAGCCCCAGCCTGAACGCGTCGCACCAACTGACCGACGAGCTGACCCTCAAAGGCGGTATCGCCCGCGCCTACAAGACGCCGAACCTCTACCAGTCCAATCCCAACTATCTGCTCTACAGCCGCGGCAACGGCTGCAACGCCAACGAAACCAACAGCGGCGGCTGCTACCTGGTTGGTAACCCGGACCTGGAACCGGAAATCAGCGTGAACAAGGAAATCGGCCTGGCGCTGGACAAAGGGGCCTGGCGGACCAGCGCGACCTACTTCCGCAACGATTACAAGAACAAGATCGTCGGCAGCAACGATTTCGCCTTCCTCCTGGCCAACGGTCGTCGTGTGCAGCAATGGGAGAACGCCGGCAAGGCGGTGGTCGAGGGGGTCGAGGGCAACCTCTTCGTCGCCCTGGCACCGAATCTCGACTGGAACACCAACGTCACTTACATGATCGAGTCGGAGAACCGCGATACCGGCGAGCCGCTGAGCATTATCCCGGAGTACACCATCAACACGTCGCTGGACTGGCGCGCGACCGAGCAGCTCTCCTTCCAGGTCAATGCCACCCATTACGGCAAGCAGGAAGCACCATCGCTCAACCCGCGCACCGACCAGCCCTACGACAGCAGTGCGCAGAAAGATGTAGACCCTTACTCCCTGGTGGGCATCAGCACCGGCTACGAGTTCAACAAGAACTTCAGCGTGCGCCTGGGGGTGAACAACCTGTTCGACAAGCGCATTTATCGTGAGGGCAACGCTGGCGACGCGGGCGCCAACACCTACAACGAGCCGGGGCGCGCTTACTTCGCCTCCTTCACCACCTCCTTCTGAGGGTTGGCAAGTCGATGATCGCCAGGTTGTTCACCTGGGTTGCGCCAGCCTGGCTGGCGGTGCTGTCACGCAGCGCCGCCGCCTTGTTTGGTGGCTACCTGTTCAGTTACGCCTTCACCGCCGCCCTGGCCCGGCTGTCGCCACTGGACGGTGCGGACGCCGTGATAGTCGCCACGCTGCCGTCCTTTGCCGTCTTCACCTTCGCGATCCTCTGGGCCTTCGCCGCGCGCAGTGCGTGGAAGGCCTGGTTGCTCGCCGCCTGGGCGTTGCCGCTGGCGGCTGTGGGCTTCTGGCCGCAACTGTTGGAGAGGGTGGCATGAGGCGGCTGCTGCTCGTCTTCTTGTGCTGCTGGCCCTGGCTTTCTGCAGTACAAGCCAGGCCCGACCTGGACAGGGCAGATGCGCCGGGTGTCGCTGAGCAGGGCTCTGCGTACTACCGGTTCCAGTCGCTGGTGATGACGTCCGCCGACGGCTTGCGCGGCTACGAGGTGCGAATAGGCATTCCTCGGCGATTGCCGTCGGCGGCCGGCTACCCGGTGATCTACTTGCTCGATGGCAACGCCGCAATCGAGGCACTACGCGAGGAGTGGCTGGCCGAACTGGACCGAGCCGATCCGCCCGTACTGGTTGCCATTGGCCATGCCGGGAACCGTCGCTTCGACGTAGCGATGCGGACCTACGACTACACGCCACCGATGGACGTCGAGCCGATCTGGGATGACCTCGAACAGACCCGCCGCGCTGGCGGGGCAGAGCAGTTCCTCGGGCTGATCGAGACCAGGCTCAAGCCGCAGGTGGCGGACCTGGCGCCCATCGATCCCGGACGTCAGTCCCTTTGGGGGCACTCCTACGGCGGACTGTTCGTGCTCTACAGCCTGTTCAGCCGGCCCGATGCCTTTCAATCCTACGCAGCGGCAAGTCCATCGCTCTGGTGGCGGGACGGCTACCTGCTGCAACTGGAGAAACGCTTCGGTGGGCTCGCCGCCGGTCAGCGAGCGCGCTTGCTGATGACCAAGGGTGATGCTGAACAGCCCTCGCGAATACCGGCCAATGCTGCCGAGCGGGAGCGGCTGCGCCAGCGTGCGTCCGTCCCAGCCGAAGCGGCGCGTCACATGGCGCGACGCCTCGGTCAATGGCCCGGCCTGGCCACTCGCTACATCGAATTCCCGGGGCTCGGGCATGGCCCTGCCCTGGCCGCCTCATTGCTGCCCACGTTGCGAATGGCCGCTGGGGTTTCCCTTGAGCATTTGGAGGTTCAGCCGTGAAGAACACCTTCACCCAATCCATGGCCTGGCTGCACACCTGGGGCGGCCTGCTGTTCGGCTGGTTGCTGTTCGTCATTTTCCTTACCGGAACCCTCGCAGTGTTCGATCAGGAGATCGACAACTGGATGCGTCCTGAAGTGCCGGTGCGAGCGGTCTCCCAGGCTGAGGCGGCCGAACGCGCGCTGACCTGGCTTGGCGAGCACAAGGCTGACGAGCGGATCTGGAGCATCAGCCTGCCCAGCGAACGGGCACCGGACCTGGTGGTTTCTACCGGTGGCCGTCGCCACGGCGGCGGCCAGCATCTCGATCCAGCCACGGGCGAGCCTCTTGCTGTGCGTGAAACCGCTGGCGGTCTGTTTTTCTTCCGTTTCCACTTCACCCTCGACCTGCCGCGAAACATTGGCATCTGGGTGGTCGGGCTGGCGGCAATGGCGATGCTCGCGGCTCTGGTTTCCGGCATCGTGATCCACAAGAAGATCTTCAAGGAGTTCTTCACTTTCAGGCCCGGCAAGGGCCAGCGTTCCTGGCTGGATGGCCACAACGCCAGCGCAGTGCTGTTGCTGCCGTTCCACCTGATGATCAGCTACACCGGCTTGGTCATCTTCTTTCTCATCTACATGCCCGCGGCGGTGGATGCCCTGTTCGAGGGTGACTTCCGTGCCTACGCCGAGGCCCAGCACGGCCATCGTCACGAGCCGAGTCCGCGTGGGCCGGTAGCGGCCGCGCAGCTGACCGACCTGGGCCCGGTGCTGGCCGAGGCGGAGCGGAGGATGGGACCCGTGGGCGGTGTGGTGATCCAGAACCCTGGACGTGCCGATGCGCGTATCGAGGTTCGGCGTGTGCTGGGCAACCGCATCGCACTGACCAAAGGGCAGAACATGGTCTTCGATGGGGTGACCGGCGACTTGCTGGAAGGGCCGCCAGAAATGCGGGCCGCCCAGCTCACCCAGCGGGTGATGGCCGGTCTGCATTTCGCTCAGTTCGGCGGTTATCCCATGCGCTGGCTCTACTTCTTCTGTGGCCTGGTGAGCAGCGCGATGATCGCAACCGGTCTGTTCCTCTTCACCGTCAAGCGCCGTCGTCGGCCCGATGCAGAGGGCGCCGTAACCGCCGCTCTTTATCGGGCTGCCGAGCCGCTGAATGTGGCGGTGGTGGCTGGCCTGACCCTGGCCTGTGTGGGCCTGCTCTGGGCCAACCGTCTGTTGCCGGTGGAGTTGACGCAGCGGGGTACCTGGGAAGTGCGGGTGTTCTTAGCCCTCTGGGTCCTCAGCCTGGGGCATGCCTGGCTGCGCCCGTACCTCGCGGTCTGGCGCGAACAATTGGGGCTGGCGGCGTTGCTTTGCCTGGCCTTGCCGCTGGCCAGTTTCCTGGGCCTGGAAGCGCCCTGGACCGAGCGAAGCCGGCTGTTGCTGGAACTCACTGCCATGGCGTGTGGCCTGCTGCTGGCCTGGGCGGCGTACAGGGTTCGTCCCGCTGTCGAACGGTCGGCTGCGCGTCGCCCATCCCGCACGCTGACGGAGGTGAACTGAAATGATTGCAGGATTTCTCTCAGGCCTGTGGCTGGCCTATGGCGGGATGCTGGCGCTGTGCATGGGGCTGGAGCGTCATTTCAAACAGGTCTGGCAGGGCTTGCCAACGCCTCTGCTGCGCCGGGGTCTGCGAGCGGTCGGTTGGTTTGGCCTGGGGCTGAGTCTGGTCGCCAGCGTTGGCGCCTGGGGCTGGGCCATGGGACCGGTGGGCGGGTTCGGCCTGATTTCCCTGGCGGGTTTTGCGCTGGTCCTGTTGCTGCCCTACCGGCCGCGCTTCGCGGTTTGGCTGCCCCTGGGGGTGGCGCCGATAGTGGCGTTGGTCTGGCTGATGGGGCTGTGAAGCCCTGGAGAACACAGCGCATTGCACGCTGTACGTGGACTAATCTGCCAGGCCAAAACCTGCCGGAAACCGCGCCGTACGGCGAAGTCGGGTTCAGGCGTGTGTATAGAGCGCCAGTGCCTGGCGATCGCTTTCGTCGCCAAGTTCGGCGGCGCGCTGGTGGTAGGCAAGGGCGAGCGCGCGCAGCTCTGCCTGCGGCGCTTGGGCGAGGCTGGCGCGACTGACCCGGAGGAAGTTCAGGTTCCCGCCCGCCAGGGCCTTGCGCAGCCAGTGCAAGGCTTCGTCCAGTTGTCCGTCATCCGCCAGTACCGCGGCGTGACTGAACTGACCGCGGAAGTCACCGCCTTCGGCTGAGCGGCGATACCATTCCCGAGCTCGCTCCATCGACGGCTCGACGCTGATGCCTTCTTCGTAATAACGGCCTGTCAGGTTCATGGACTTGGCATGACCCATCTCGGCAGCCCGCAGATAAAGGGCGAATGCCTGGCTCTGGTTCTTTTCCACCCCGCGTCCGGATGCCAGCAGGCCCGCATAGTTGTACATCGCCCAATCCAGTCCGGACTCCAGGGCACGGCAGTACTCACGGGCGGCCCCGGACAGGTCGACTGCACCGCCCCAGCCCTGCTCCAGACAGCGGCCCAGCATGTTGCGGGCCATGACGTCGCCGCCCTCGGCAGCAATACCGAACCAGGTTCGCGCCAGCGTGGCGTCCTGTTCGATGCCTTGGCCGTCGAGGAGAATCTGGCCCAGTAGCGTCTGCGCCTCGGTCACACCCTCGCGCGCTGCAGCCAGAATGGTTCGTGCGGCTTGGCGCGGATCGGCAGCGAGGCGTTCGGGCAGTTCATCGGCCCCCAGGGTTTCGGTGCGACTCAGGGTAGAGCTCATCTAGACCTCGGCCCAGCGGCGCAACAGGTTGTGGTAGTTGCCTGTGAGCTGGAGCAGGGCTGGGTGGTCAGGCACGTCGCGGGCGAGGCTCTGGATCGCCTGGTCCATCTCGAACAGCAGGGCACGCTGGCTGTCCTCGCGGACCATGCTCTGCACCCAGAAGAAGGAGGCCAGTCGTTCGCCACGGGTGACCGGCTCTACTTTATGCAAGCTACTGGCGGGGTAGATCACCAGGTCGCCAGCGGCCAATTTGACGCGATGACTGCCATAGGTGTCCTGGATCACCAGGTCGCCGCCGTCGTAGGACTCCGGTTCGCTGAAGAACAACGTGGCGGATACATCGGTGCGCACCTGTTCGGGACTGCCCTTGATGGCACGTACGGCATTGTCGATGTGGTAGCCGAAGGTGCCGCCGCCGCGGTAGCGGTTGAACAGCGGGGGGTACACCTTGTTCGGCAGTGCTGCGGACATGAACTGGGGATTGTTCCACAGGCGCTGCAGCATGGCGGTGCTGATCTCGCGCGCCAGTGGGTCGCCTTCGGGAAGTTGCTCGTTGTGCTTGGCCTTCGCCGACTGGTAGCCCGCGGTTGTCTTGCCGTCGGCCCATTCGGCCTGTTCGAGGGCCTCGCGGATACGCGCTGCTTCGTCGGTCGTGAAGATACCGGGAATGTGCAGAAGCATGGCGGGTCACCGGGGATAAATGGAGAGGAGGCGAATAGTATTTATTTTCATTAAGACTGTAAAACCGCAGCTCCGGCGGTGATTTCCGAATTCAGGCCGGGTGCGCAAGCTGGGTCTGCATGACGTGTTGCAAGTAGCTGCATTGCCCGTAGGCTCTCGGCCCGCTGGGAAATCTCTCGCAACAGCTAACGCAGAGATAGCGGGTGAGAAAGCCAAGGGAGCGCCGGCAAGTCCCGTGTCGACAGCTGCCAGCTGCCGACCGGGCTTTCTGCCAGCGATGCCTTCCGGAGCAATGACGCATTCGGCGACACTTCAGGGAAACGCTGGTTTCGGTACATATATATAGCTGCACGCCATAAGCCGAAACGCTTGCGCCATATGGCGTTGCGCGGTTTGCCGCTATCATATGCACCCCCTGCGTCTGGATTGCGAAGCTCGCCATGACCCTGCAGTACCCCACAATCGCCGATTGCATCGGCCACACCCCGCTGGTGCGTTTGCAGCGGCTGGCCGGCGACACTAGTAATACCCTCCTGGTCAAGCTCGAAGGCAATAACCCCGCCGGCTCGGTCAAGGATCGCCCGGCCCTGTCGATGATCACCCGCGCCGAACTGCGCGGTGACATCAAGCCCGGGGACACGCTGATCGAGGCCACGTCCGGCAACACCGGCATTGCCCTGGCGATGGCTGCGGCCATCAAGGGTTACAAGATGATGCTGATCATGCCGGACAACATGAGCGCCGAACGCAAGGCTGCCATGACCGCCTACGGTGCCGAGCTGATTCTGGTGAGTCGCGAAGAAGGCATGGAAGGCGCTCGTGACCTGGCCGAAAGCCTGCAGCGGGGTGGCCGTGGCAAGGTGCTGGACCAGTTCGCCAACGGTGACAATCCGGAAGCCCATTACGTGGGGACTGGCCCGGAAATCTGGCAGCAGACCCAAGGCACCATCACCCATTTCATCAGCTCCATGGGCACCACCGGCACCATCATGGGCGTGTCGCGCTACCTCAAGGAGCAGAACCCGAACATCCAGATCGTCGGCCTGCAGCCGCAGGAAGGTTCGGCCATCCCCGGCATCCGCCGCTGGCCCCAGGAATACTTGCCGAAGATCTACCAGGCCGACCGTGTCGATCGCGTGGTCGACATGGCCCAGAGCGAAGCCGAAGACACCATGCGCCGCCTGGCTCGTGAAGAGGGGATTTTCTGCGGCGTTTCCTCCGGCGGTGCGGTGGCCGCCATGCTGCGCCTGTCCCGTGAAGTGGAAAATGCCGTGATGGTGGCGATCATCTGTGACCGTGGTGATCGTTATCTCTCCACCGGCATCTACGAAGACCCCAATGTCCCGGCGTAACACCGGTCTGCGCTTCCAGCCCAGCGGCGGAACGCGGACCCAGCAAGTCCCCGTGGGCAAGAAGCAGCGGCTCGCCATCGAGCGACTGGCTCACGACGGGCGCGGCATTGCCTTCTTCGAAGGACGCACCTGGTTCGTCGCTGGCGCCCTCCCGGAGGAGGAGGTGGAAGTCCGTGTGCTCGCTGCCCGCAGCCAGGTGGTGGAAGCCCGTACCGAACGCGTGCTGAGCCCCAGTCCAATGCGTCTCGTGCCGCCGTGCGCTCATGCGGGTCAGTGTGGCGGCTGCACCTTGCAACATCTGCCCCATGGCGAGCAGGTCGCCCTGAAACAGCGCACCCTGGCTGAGCAGCTCATGCGTTTCGCCGACCTCCAGCCGCAGGAGTGGGTGGCCCCACTTGTGGGGACCGAGTTCGGTTATCGGCGCCGCGCCCGCATCGCCGTGCGTTGGGATGCCAGGACCCGCCAGCTGGAAGTCGGATTCCGTGCGGCTTCCAGCCAGGCGATAGTCGGGATCAAGGATTGCCAGGTACTGGTACAGCCCTTGCAACCTGTGATGCGCGCGTTGCCCGATCTACTCAGGGCTTTGGATAAACCCCAGGCAGTCGGTCATGTGGAGCTGTTCCATGGCACCGAGTCGGCGTTGCTGTTGCGTCACACCCAGCTCCTGGGCGAGGCCGACCTCCAGCGTCTGCGCGAGTTCTGTGCGGAGCATCAGGTGCAGCTCTGGCTGCACGGTGAGGGTGAGCCTCATCCCGTCCAGCCGGAAGCACGCCTGGGCTATCGCCTGGAGCGCTGGGACCTGGAGCTTGAATATCGCCCCGGCGATTTCGTCCAGGTGAATGCGGCAGTCAACGAGGCAATGGTGGCGCAGGCGCTAGACTGGATGAACCCACAGCCGGGCGACCGGGTGCTGGACCTGTTCTGCGGGCTTGGCAACTTCGCCCTGCCGCTGGCGCGCCAGGTGCGTGAAGTGGTGGCGGTGGAGGGTGTCGAAGCGATGGTGGCGAGGGCGCGTGGAAATGCCGCCGCCAATGGCCTGGAGAATGTGCACTTCTTCCAGGCCGACCTGTCGAACCCCCTGGCCAATGCGCCATGGGCCCGACAGGGTTTTGATGCCGTGCTGCTCGATCCGCCGCGTGACGGCGCTTTCGAAGCCGTTCGGCAGATGGCTGCAACCGGTGCGAAACGAGTGGTCTATGTATCCTGCAACCCGGCGACCCTGGCGCGTGACAGCGCCGAACTGGTCAAGCAGGGATACCAGTTGAAGAAGGCCGGGATTCTCGACATGTTTCCTCATACGGCCCATGTCGAGGCCATGGCGTTATTCGAGGTGGGCTAGGAAGCCCGCGTAATCCGACCGGCACGACAGAGGCTGGCGACAATTCGACGTGAGGGGTTCACGTCGTAGGGAAGGTAGGCAAGATGGTACAGGTGAGAGCGCAACAGCCGGTCAATACGGACGGCAGCATCAACCTCGAGGCGTGGCTGGACCATGTCATCAGCCTCGACCCGGTGCTCGACCGCGCGGTACTCAAAGAGGCGTGTGAGTTCGCCCGTGACGCCGAGCAACAGGCCATCGCTGCCCAGAACCGCTGGGCGGAAGGCAACTCCAGTTTCCAGACGGGGCTCGAGATCGCCGAGATCCTCGCTGACCTGAAGCTGGACCAGGAGTCCCTGGTGGCCGCGGTGATCTACCGTGGCGTGCGTGAAGGCAAAATCCAGCTCCAGGCCGTACAGCAGCGTTTCGGTGCGGTGGTGGCCAGGCTGATCGAAGGCGTGCTGCGCATGGCCGCCATCAGTGCCAGTCTCAATCCCCGGCAGTCCATGGTGCTCGGCACCCAGGCGCAGGTAGAGAATCTGCGCAAAATGCTGGTGGCGATGGTCGACGATGTACGCGTGGCGCTGATCAAGCTGGCCGAGCGTACCTGTGCCATTCGCGAAGTGAAGAACGCCGACGAGGAGAAGCGCCACCGCGTTGCTCGCGAGGTGTTCGACATCTACGCGCCGCTTGCCCACCGTCTCGGTATCGGCCACATCAAGTGGGAGCTGGAGGACCTGTCCTTCCGCTATCTGGAGCCGGACCAGTACAAACAGATCGCAAAGCTGCTCCACGAGCGCCGCCTGGACCGCGAACAGTACATCGCCGACGTGATGAAACAGCTGCGCGAGGAGCTGGCCGCCACCGGCATCAAGGCCGACATCAGCGGCCGCGCGAAGCACATCTATTCCATCTGGCGGAAGATGCAGCGCAAAGGGCTGCAGTTCAGCCAGATCTATGACGTGCGCGCCGTGCGGGTCCTGGTGCCCGAGTTGCGCGATTGCTATACCGCACTCGGCATCGTCCACACGCTCTGGCGACACATCCCCAAGGAGTTCGACGACTACATCGCCAACCCCAAGGAGAACGGCTACCGCTCCCTGCACACCGCTGTGATCGGTCCGGACGGCAAGGTGCTGGAGGTGCAGATCCGCACCCACGCCATGCACGAGGAGGCCGAACTGGGGGTCTGCGCCCATTGGCGCTACAAGGGCACTGACGTCAAGTCGAGTTCCGACCACTACGAAGAGAAGATCGCCTGGCTGCGCCAGGTGCTCGAATGGCACGAGGAACTGGGCGACATCGGTGGTCTGGCCGAGCAACTGCGGGTGGATATCGAGCCCGACCGTGTCTATGTCTTCACCCCCGATGGACATGCCATCGATCTGCCCAAAGGTGCCACGCCGCTGGACTTCGCCTATCGGGTCCATACCGAGATCGGCCACAACTGCCGTGGCGCCAAGATCAACGGGCGTATCGTGCCCCTGAACTACAGCCTTCAAACCGGCGAGCAGGTGGAGATCATCACCGGCAAGCAGGGCTCGCCCAGCCGCGACTGGCTCAACCCGAACCTGGGCTACATCACCACCTCCAGGGCGCGGGCGAAGATCGTCCACTGGTTCAAGTTGCAGGCTCGCGACCAGAACGTCGCGGCCGGCAAGGCCATGCTCGAGCGCGAGCTGTCGCGCCTGGCGCTGCCGCCTGTGGACTTCGAGAAGCTGGCCGAGAAGTGCAATCTGCGCACGGCCGAAGACATGCACGCGGCCCTGGGTGCCGGTGACTTGCGCCTGGCCCACGTGGTCAATGCCGCCCAGGCCCTGGTCGAACCCGAGCGTGGTGCCAGCGAGCAGTTGGAGCTGATTCCGCGCAAGATCTCCCATCACAAGCCGGGCAAACGCGGCGACGTGCAGATCCAGGGCGTTGGCAACCTGCTGACTCAGATGGCGGGCTGCTGCCAGCCTTTGCCGGGCGATCCGATCGTGGGCTACATCACCCTCGGCCGCGGTGTCAGCATCCACCGCCAAGACTGTGCCTCGGCCCTGCAACTGGCCGGCCGCGAGCCCGAGCGGATGATCCAGGTGAGCTGGGGGCCGGCGCCGGTGCAGACCTACCCGGTGGATATCGTCATTCGCGCCTATGACCGCTCCGGCCTGTTGCGCGACGTGTCCCAGGTTCTGCTCAACGAGCGCATCAACGTGCTTGCGGTCAACACCCGTTCCAACAAGGAAGACAACACCGCCGCCATGATGCTGACCATCGAGATTCCTGGTCTGGATGCGCTGGGCCGGCTGCTGGCGCGGATTGCCCAGTTGCCGAACATCATCGAAGCGCGGCGTAACAGAGCCGCCTGATCCTCTTGCCGGGTGGGGGTTATCCCACCCGGCAAGATGCCAGGATTCGCCACAGGACTCCGTCATGTATCAACTCAACGACCTGCTGCACCTGATGGCCAGGCTGCGCGACCCCCAGTACGGCTGCCCCTGGGACCTGAAGCAGGACTACGCGAGCATCGTTCCGCACACCATCGAAGAAGCCTACGAAGTGGCCGATGCCATCGAGCGCGGTGATTTCGATCACCTGCCGGGAGAGCTCGGTGACCTGCTGTTCCAAGTGGTTTATTACAGTCAGTTGGCGAAGGAAGAGGGGCGATTCGAGTTTGCCGGCGTGGTGGATGCCATTACCCGCAAGCTGGTTCGTCGCCATCCTCACGTGTTCCCCGACGGCGACCTCTACGGTGCACCCGACATGGCGCGCCTGGAAGAGGCGGCGATCAAGCAGCGCTGGGAAGAGATCAAGGCCGAGGAGCGTGCGGAAAAGGCCGTCGCACCTGAGCAGCTATCCCTGCTGGACGACGTGCCTGCCGCGTTGCCAGCCCTCAGTCGCGCCGCCAAGCTGCAGAAACGGGCTGCCCAGGTGGGCTTCGACTGGCCCGAGGCGCTACCGGTGATCGACAAGCTGCGCGAAGAGCTGGATGAAGTGCTGGAGGCCATGTCCGAGAACGATCCGCAGGCCATCGCCGATGAGTTGGGCGACCTGCTGTTCGTGGTGGTCAACCTGGCGCGTCACCTCAAGGTCGACCCGGAAACAGCACTGCGCAGCGCCAATGGCAAGTTCGAGCGACGCTTCCGTTTTATCGAACAGGCATTGCGCGATGCGGGCCGTCCCATTGAAGATTGCACCCTGGAAGAACTGGATGCCCTCTGGGGCGAAGCCAAGAAACAGGAAAAACTCAGCCTTGGCTGTTAACTCGAGAGACTGAACCCCGACATGAGCCTTTCCCTTCGCGACCAGCTGCTTAAAGCCGGGCTGGTGAATGAAAAGCAGGTCAAGCAGGCCGGCAAGCAGCAACAGAAACAACAGCGCCTGGAGAAGAAGAACCAGGTCGAAAAGGATGACAGCCTGCGTCAGGCAGCCCTTCAGGCCCAGGCCGAGAAAGCCGCACGCGACCAGGAACTGAATCGCCAGCAGCAGGAGAAAGCCGAGCAGAAGGCCAGGGCAGCGCAGATCAAGCAACTGATCGAAAGCTCCCGCCTGCCCAAGCTGACCAGCGACGACTATTACAACTTCGTCGACGAGAAGAAGGTCAAGCGCATCGCCGTCAACGCCTTGATGCGCGACAAGCTGAGCCGTGGCTCACTGGCCATCGTCCGCCATGGCGGCGGCTATGAAGTCATCCCGCGTGATGCTGCCCTGCGCATCCAGGAGCGCGACCCGCGTCGGGTGGTGCTGCTCAACACCCAGACCGAAGAGCCGGATGCTGACGATCCGTACGCCGCCTACAAGGTGCCAGACGACCTGATGTGGTGATGCGGTGAAGAAACCGGGCATTGAGCCCGGTTTTTCATTTGAACGTGGGGGCTGTTCGCGAGCAAGAGCTCGGCGGCCCCTCGATCCGACACATAGGTAGCCCGGATGAAATCCCGGGAAATCGAGGCACCGCTCCCGGATTTCATCCGGACTACGCTCTGTGTGTAGGAGCGAGCTTGCTCGCGAAGATAAAGCGAGGACTGTTTGCGAGCAAAGGCTCGGCGTCTCCCTCGATCCTGCGCGTTGGTAGCTCGGATGTAATCCAGGACAGGCGTAGCAGGACTTTCAAACCTGTCTGCGCTGGCGCCACACTTCAGCAGATCTGATTACCCAGCAGCACACGTCCGAAACTCGCTCCTTCGGTCAGGGGTGTAATCGCGGTGATCTGGTCCAGTCTTAGGCGCTCCTGGCCACCTTCGTTCTGCACGATCAGGAACTCTTCCTTGTTCGGCGTCGTCAGGGTGGTCATGGCGCGGGCATCCAGGCGGGCGCCGCCGGCCAGTTCGATGTGCAGCTGGTAGCGGTGCAGGCAGGCGATCTCGATGTAGTCGTAGAGTTCGCAGGAGAGCGGCAGGTATTCGTCGGTCATGGCGGTTTCCTCTGCAGCGTGCCGGTAAATCAGCATAGGCGCTGTCGGCGCGCCCTGGCTTTCCTTCGAGTATCGGCCTGTTTCGTCCATCCAGGGCCCGACCAAGGTACGGCGTGCATTCCTGCGGGCACAAAAAACCGGGCACTGAGCCCGGTTCTTCGTGGGGGAGGGGTTACTCCGGCAGGCCTTGTACCGAGTTGCCGTTCACCGTGCCCTCCTTGAGCATGATTTGGTATTCCTTGCCGTCCTTCTCGACCTGGTGCAGGCGCACCAGCAGGTAGTCCCAGTCCTTGGCAAACCAGAGCACGGTCTTGCGGCTGCTCTGGGTAGGGTCACGTACACGCTCGACCTTGATGGCGTCCACCAGGCCGGCTTTGGTGCGCACCCGCTCCTCGCCCAGTACGCGGAAATCGTAGGTCTCGATCTCGTCGCCGTCGATCACCTGGTAGCTCATGCTCTTTTTGCCGTCGGCGACGTCATGCTGCAGCACCAGCTGGTAGGTGGATTTGTCTTGCAGGCCACGGTTCAGGGGCAGGCGCACCTGATTGCCGCGGTCGTTGCCGATGATCTGCTTCTGGGCCCAGTCGAAATCGAATTCCACCTGCTTGCTCTTGCCCAGGCCGCTGCGGTTGAAGCGGTAGGTCAGAGGCAGAAAGGCATTGTTTTCGACGCGGAAGGTGCTCACTTCGCTCAGGCTGGCGACCAGCATGGCGGCTTCGAAGTCCAGCTCCCAGCGACCGTTGTCGAGCTGCTTCAGGCTGCGGCCGGCCGTGCCGCTGATGGGAAGCTGTTTCCAGTCGGCGGTGTAGCTGGCCTCGAAGGGTTTCAACTCGGCCGCCATGACGGGCAGGGTGAAGAGGGCGAGGAGCAACAGCAAGGCACGACGCATTGGCGAATCTCCTAGTTACGCAGTTGTTGCCCTGAAGCGGGCAACGCTTGTCCATCCAGTTCGGCGCCGTTCTGGCCCAGGCGCAGTCTGCCTTCAGCAAACCAGCGCATGGCCAGCGGATAGATGCGGTGTTCCTGTACATGAACCCGCTGGGCCAGGCTTTCCGGCGTGTCGTTCGACTCTACCGGGATCAGGGCCTGCACGACCAGAGGGCCGCCATCAAGTTCTTCGGTCACGAAGTGCACGCTGCAGCCATGCTCGGCGTCACCGGCTTCCAGCGCGCGCTGATGGGTGTGCAATCCCTTGTACTTGGGCAACAGCGAGGGATGAATGTTCAGCAGACGCCCCTGATAGTGACGCACGAAACCGGGCGTGAGGATGCGCATGAAACCGGCCAGCACCACCAGTTGCGGTGAGAAGGCATCGATGGCCTCGATCAGCGCACCATCGAAGGCTTCGCGGTCGGCGTAGGCCTTGTGGTCGAGAACCAGGGTGTCGATACCGGCATTTCGGGCGCGTTCCAGGCCATAGGCATCGGCGCGGTTGGATATCACCGCGCGAATGCGGGCTGGATGGTCGTCGCCGGTGATGCTGTCGATCAGCGCCTGCAGGTTGCTGCCGGAGCCGGAGATCAGTACCACCACATCACAGCGTGCAACCATCAGTGGCTCTTCAGGTTGTTCAGTACGACGCGTTGGGCACCTTCGTCGGCCGCGGCGATTTCACCGATGACCCAAGGCTGTTCGCCAGCGTCACGCAGGACCTTGAGCGCGGCTTCAGCCTGATCCGGCGCAACGCAAATGACCATGCCCACACCACAGTTCAGCACGCGGTGCATCTCAGTCTCGTCGACGTTGCCTTTTTCCTGCAGCCAGTCGAAGACCGCCGGACGCTGCCAGCTGGCGACGTCTATCACGGCTTGAGCGTTGTCCGGCAGAACGCGCGGAATGTTGTCCAGCAGGCCGCCGCCGGTGATGTGAGCCATGGCCTTGACCGCGCCGGTTTCCTTGATCAGCTGCAGAAGCGGCTTGACGTAGATGCGGGTCGGGGCCATCAGTAGGTCGGTCAGGGGCTTGCCGTCGAGTTGGATCTGCTCGATGTCGGCGCCGCTGACTTCGATGATCTTGCGGATCAGCGAATAGCCGTTGGAGTGCGGGCCGGAGGAGGGCAGGGCGATCAGGGTGTCACCGGTACGGACCTTGGAGCCGTCGATGATTTCGGCTTTTTCCACCACACCGACACAGAAACCTGCCAGGTCGTAGTCTTCGCCTTCGTACATGCCAGGCATTTCGGCGGTCTCGCCGCCTACCAGGGAGCAGCCGGCCAGTTCGCAACCGGCACCGATACCGGTGACCACGGTGGCGGCGACATCAACGTTGAGCTTGCCGGTTGCGTAGTAGTCGAGGAAGAACAGCGGCTCGGCGCCGCAGACCACCAGGTCGTTCACGCACATGGCGACCAGGTCCTGGCCAATGCTGTCGTGCTTGTTCAGGTTCAGTGCTAGGCGCAGCTTGGTGCCGACGCCGTCGGTGCCGGATACCAGCACCGGCTGCTTGTAGCCGGCCGGGATCTCGCAAAGGGCGCCGAAGCCACCCAGGCCGCCCATCACTTCCGGGCGTGCGGTGCGCTTGGCCACGCCTTTGATGCGTTCGACCAGGGCTTCACCAGCGTCGATGTCTACACCGGCGTCCTTGTAGCTCAGGGAGGGTTGCTTGCTCATAAATCCAGGCCTATAGGGGAAATTCGAGGATCGACCGGCAAGTCTGGCTGCCGGTTTGCGAAGGCGCGCGATTTTATCAGGCTTGCCCGGTAGCGGCCATCGGCAGCGGTCGGCCCCGGGAGAAAAGAACGGAAAAACGCCCGCATTGCCGCGCGCCAGAGGGCTGATTAAGGTATAGCCCTTCGATTGCGGCCTATGCTGCATCTGTCCGCCTACAGAGAGTCCACCATGCGCCTGATCGCTTCCGTTTTCCTGCTCTGTCTCACGCTTTTCGGCCCGTCGGCCCATGCTGAAACGGTCAACAACCTCTACCAGGTTCGTGAACCCGTTACGTCGCAGCAGCCGGAGGAGCGCAATCAGGCCTTGGTACGCGCCCTGGACACGCTGGTTCTACGCCTGTCCGGTGACCCCAAGGCAGCCCAGAGCCCGGCCCTGGAAGCCGTACGCAAGGACCCGCAGCAACTCATCAGTCAGTACGGCTATGAGGGCCAGACCCTGGTGGTGGATTTCGACCCGATCACCGCCGAGCGAACGCTGCGCCAGGCCGGCATCCCGCTGTGGAGCGCCAACCGCCCGGCCATTCTCGCCTGGTGGTTGAACCGTTCCGGTGAGGGTAGCAACAGCCTGGTCGGTGACGGCCAGGAAACGGCAGCACCACTGCACCAGGCAGCGCAGAACCGTGGTTTGCCGCTGCACCTTCCGCTCGCCGACCTCAACGAGCAGTTGTTGGCGACTCCCGAACAACTCACCTCCGCCACGCCCGGCGCACTGACCCAGGCGTCTGAGCGTTATGGTGCGGATGCCCTGTTGGCAGTGGATGCCAGCGAGACCGACGGCAAGTGGCAGGCCCAATGGCGCTTGTGGCTGGGGGACAGCCGCGAGCAGGGTACTGCTGAAGGGGCCGACAGCACGGCGGTGGCCGATGCCGTGATGTCGGCGGTGAGCCAGCGTCTGGCGCCGCGCTTTGTGGTGGCACGTGGTGCCGGGCAAACCCTGGAGCTGGAGGTGCAAGGTGCCAACCTGGAGCGTTATGCCGAGCTGTCGCGCCTGCTGGAGCCGTTCGGCGCACGCCTGCTCAAGGTCGAGGGGGACCGCCTGGAATTCCAGGTGACCGCCACTCCCGAACAGCTGCGTGCCCAACTGGCCCTGGCTGGACTCCAGGAGTCGCCGCCCGAGGTGCCCGCTGTACCCGCCCCGTCCGCTGATCCTCAGGCCGCGCCAGCACCTCAGGTGGTGCCGCGCAACAACCTGCTGCGCTTCCACTGGTAGCGGGCGTACACTGCTGGCCTGCCCGTGACGGGGATGCCATGCACCAGTTGCCCAATCTGCTGACCCTGCTGCGCCTGGCACTGGTTCTGCCCATTGCCGGGTTGCTGCTGTCCGATCGACATGACCAGGCCCTGGTGCTGTTCGTCCTGGCGGCCAGCTCCGATGCCCTGGACGGTTTTCTCGCCCGGCGTTACCACTGGACGAGCCGTTTCGGCTCGCTGTTCGACCCTCTGGCCGACAAGCTCCTGCTGGTGACCTGCTTCATTTGCCTGACCATTACACAGGTGCTGCCGCTCTGGCTGGCGCTGGTGGTGTTCCTGCGGGACCTGCTGATAGTGCTGGGGGCCGGGTTGTTCCGCGTATTGGCGGGGCCGGCGGAGTTTTCGCCGAGCTGGTTGGGCAAACTCAGCACGTTGCTGCAGATGCTCCTGGTGCTGTACGTACTGCTGGAACTCAGCCTGGCGCCGGCACTGGCTTCGTTGCGCTGGCCGCTGAGCTGGATAGTGCTGGTGGTGACATTGGGAAGCGGAGCCCACTACGTCTGGGATTGGGGACGGAAATTTCGTTACGCAAGGATGAGGGCCTGACATGACCGATTCGCGCCGCTGGCTATGGCTGGGTGGCTTTTTGTTTCTGGGCTGGTTGCTCTACCAACTGCACCCCGTTCTCTCGCCCTTCCTGGTGGGCATGCTGCTGGCCTATCTCGGCGATCCGCTGGTGGATCGCCTGGAGCGGCTGGGCCTGTCCCGCACCTGGGGAGTGGCGTTGGTATTCGGCCTGTTTGGACTGATCCTGCTGGCGCTGCTGCTGGTGCTCTTGCCCATGCTCGGCCGTCAGCTCCTCCGCCTCTACGAGGTGGCGCCGCAGATGCTCGACTGGTTGCAGCAGAGTGCGCTGCCCTGGGTTCAGGCCCAGCTCGGACTGCCTGGGGACTTCTGGCGCTTCGATAGACTCAAGGCGGTGATCAGTGGCCACCTCGGCCAGACCACCGACATTGCCGGTACCTTGCTGACGAGCGTCACGGCCTCGGGCCTGGCGCTGTTGGGGTGGCTGGGCAACCTGCTGTTGATTCCGGTCGTCGGATTTTACCTGCTGCGGGACTGGGACCTGATGGTGGCCAAGCTCCGTGGCTTATTGCCCCGCAGCCGCGAGTCCTATGTCGTCGTGCTGGTAGGCGAGTGCCATGAAGTGCTGGGTGCTTTCGTGCGGGGCCAGTTGTTGGTGATGCTGGCGCTGGGACTGATCTACGCCGCCGGGCTGATGCTGGTGGGGCTGGACCTGGGGTTGCTGATCGGCCTGGTGGCCGGGCTGGCCAGCATCGTGCCCTACATGGGATTCGTGGTGGGTTTCGGCGCTGCGGTGCTGGCGGCACTGTTCCAGTACGGGGGCTTCGAGCTCTATCCATTGATAGGTGTGGTGGCGGTTTTCACCATAGGGCAGTTACTTGAAGGTATGCTGCTGACCCCGCTGCTGGTGGGCGATCGCATTGGTCTGCACCCGGTGGCGGTAATCTTTGCGATACTTGCTGGCGGCCAGCTGTTTGGCTTCACCGGCGTGCTGCTGGCACTACCCGTGGCGGCAATCATTATGGTTTTGCTGCGCCATGCGCATGATTTCTATAAACTTTCCGATCTTTACGGACAGTCGAGTAGCGGTCCCGACGACCCTCCCAGTACGGCATGACACCGATCCAGCTTCCCCTGAGTGTGCGTCTGCGTGACGACGCCACCTTCGCCAACTTCTATCCCGGCGCCAACGCTGCGGCACTCGGCTACGTCGAACGCCTGTGCGAACCCGATGCCGGCTGGACCGAGAGCCTGATCTATCTGTGGGGAGGTGAAGGCGCCGGGCGCAGTCATCTGCTGCAGGCCGCCTGTCTGCGCTTCGAACAGCGCGACGAGCAGGCAATCTACCTGCCCATGGACGAACTGGTGCACTACGGCCCGGAAGTCTTCGACAACCTGGAACAGTGCGAGCTGGTCTGCCTGGACGACTTGCATGCACTGGCTGGGCGGTCGGAATGGGAGGAGGGTTTGTTCCACCTGTTCAACCGTCTTCGCGACGCCGGCCGCAAGCTGCTCCTGTCGGCCAGCAAGTCACCTCGCGAATTGGGTATCAAGCTGCCGGACCTGAAGTCGCGCCTGACCCTGGCGCTCGTGTTCCAGCTGCATGCACTGTCCGACGAAGACAAGCTGCGGGCATTACAATTACGTGCCTCCCGCCGTGGCCTGCACCTGACCGACGAAGTCGGACGCTTCATCCTGACCCGTGGCCCGCGCAGCATGAACTTGCTGTTCGACCTGCTGGATATCCTTGATCAGGCATCGCTTCAGGCCCAGCGCAAGCTGACCATTCCGTTCCTCAAGGAAATCTTTGGCTGGTAGTCACGAGCGCTTCCTGATGGTCGCCCAGGAAAAAGCCCGGATCGGAATCCGGGCTTTTTCATTTCCGGGCGGGAACTACTCCCCGGCGAGCTTGCGGTTGTACTGGAAACGCCACCGGGTATAGAGCAGCGCCGCGCAGAACAACAGCAGGCTGAGGCCGGCTTCCAACCAGCCGAACAGGCTGCGTGCCGGGTCGATGGCGGCGAGTACGCCCTGGATGAAATAGAGGTTAACCACGAAGCAGGCCCAGGCATGGGCGCGAGCGTTGCCGAGGATCATGCCGGGGGCAAGCAGGGCCAGCGGGACCAACTGGATGGCCAGGACCACCCAGGTCCTGGCGCCGTGCAGGTCAGCGAAGAATAGAGTGTTCACAGTCAACAGCAGGGCCAGGGCGATGAAGCTCACCAGGCTGACTACTCGGCTGGCAGACATGCGCGGAGCCAGCCAGGTGAGTTCCGGCAGTTTCTTGGGTTTTCTAGCCACGCGGGGTCTCCAGGCGTTGTGCTGTTTGCGCCAGACGTTGGCCCAGGGCGCGGCAGAGGGCGATTTCGTGTTCGTCCAGCGGCCGCTTGCCGTCGGCCCCGGCATGGTGGCTGGCCCCGTAGGGGGTGCCGCCGCCACGGGTTTCCAGCAGCGCTGGCTCACTGTAGGGCAGGCCGGTGACCAGCATGCCGTGGTGCATCAGTGGCAGCAGCATCGACAGCAGGGTCGTTTCCTGGCCACCGTGCAGGCTGGCGGTTGAGGTGAACACCGCTGCCGGTTTGCCCACCAGTTCGCCGGTCAGCCAGAGGCTACTGGTGCCGTCGATAAAGTACTTCAGCGGCGCTGCCATGTTGCCGAAGCGGGTGGGGCTGCCTAGCGCCAGACCAGCGCAGTGGCGCAAGTCGTCGAGGGTGGCGTAGAGGGCGCCGTCGGCGGGGATGTCCGGAGCCACGGCTTCGCACTCCGAGGACACCGCGGGTACGGTGCGCAGGCGCGCCTCCAGGCCGGTCAACTCGATGCCACGGGCGATCTGCCGGGCCATCTCGGCGGTGGCGCCGTGGCGGCTGTAGTAGAGAACCAGGATGTAGGGCGCGCTCAAGGAAGGATCTCCAGTACCTTCTCTGGCGGACGGCCGATCACGGCCTTGTCACCGGCGACCAGGATGGGGCGTTCGATCAGCTTCGGATGGGCGGCCATGGCGGCGATCAGTTCCTCTTCGGAAAGGCTGGTGTCGTCCAGACTGAGGGCTTTGTACTCATCTTCACCGGTGCGCAATAGCTGGCGGGCGGTCAGCCCCAGCTTGGCCAGCAGGTCTCGCAATTCGGGGGCACTAGGCGGCGTTTCCAGGTAGCGCACGATGGTAGGAGCCAGGCCCCGGGCTTCCAGCAGCTCCAGGGCGCCGCGGGATTTGGAGCAGCGCGGGTTGTGGTAGAGGGTCAGTTCCGTCATGTCGGGGGTCGCATGGGCATGGTCGAGACGGCTATTCTAACCGTGTCACGGTGTCGGCCTGAACCGTGCACCGTGGTTGCGGTCTGCTGAGTCGGGCCGGGCCGATATGAATCAAGGAGATGGAATGCGCCAACGCCTCACCGACGTCGTCGAATTCTGGCGCTTTCTGCTGCAACGCTTCATTGCCGATCGTGGTACCAACAGCGCCGCAGCCCTCACCTATACCAGCCTGTTCGCCGTGGTACCGATGATGACGGTGACGTTCACCATGCTCTCGGCCATTCCGGCGTTCCAG
Organism: Pseudomonas sp. OTU5201; assembly: GCF_038440135.1. Classification (NCBI taxonomy): domain Bacteria; kingdom Pseudomonadati; phylum Pseudomonadota; class Gammaproteobacteria; order Pseudomonadales; family Pseudomonadaceae; genus Pseudomonas; species Pseudomonas sp. OTU5201. The sequence continues at coordinate 161,439 of NZ_JASATC010000002.1, forward strand.
GGCACCGGCGAGCAGATCCAGAGCTTCATCTTCCGTAACTTCGTGCCCTCCACGGGGGAAACCCTGCAGGAATACCTGCGCGGCTTCACGGTGCAGGCGCGGCACCTGACCTGGGTCGGCGTCGGCCTGCTGGTCGTGACCGCGTTCATGATGCTGGTGACCATCGAGAAGGCCTTCAACACCATATGGCGCGTGCGCCAACCGCGGCGGGGCGTTTCCAGCTTTTTGCTTTACTGGGCGATTCTCAGTCTTGGTCCCTTGCTGCTGGGCGCGGGATTCGCCGTCAGTACCTACATCACCTCGTTGTCGCTGCTTTCCGGTCCGGATGCGCTGATCGGCGCCAAGACCCTGCTCGGGTTCATGCCGTTGCTATCCAGCATTGCCGCTTTCACGCTGATCTATGCCGCGGTACCCAACGCCCGAGTGCCAGTGCGCCACGCTTTGGCGGGCGGCGTTTTCACCGCGCTGCTGTTCGAGGCCGCCAAAGCACTGTTCGGCCTCTACGTCAGCTTCTTTCCTGGCTACCAACTGATCTATGGTGCGTTCGCCACGGTGCCGTTGTTCCTGCTGTGGATCTACTTGTCCTGGGTCATCGTGCTGTTTGGTGCCGAGCTGGTGTGCAACCTTTCCACGCCATGGCACTGGCGTCGCCGTGCGTTGCCGCGCTTGCTGGTGCTACTCGGGATCCTGCGGGTGTTCCATGATCGGCAGTTACGCGGCATGCCGGTGCGTCACCTGGATGTACAGCGGGCCGGCTGGCACCTGCCGGAGGATGAGTGGCTCGAGATGCTGGAGCTGCTGGAAAGTCAGCACCTGGTCTGCCGTGCCAGTGGCGGTTCGTGGGTGCTCTGTCGTGATTTGAGCGGCTACGGTTTTTATCAGCTACTCGTCCACACGCCCTGGCCGCTGCCACGGCTTGGCCAGTTGCCCGAACATCTGGATGAGGCGTGGTATCCGCCACTGCGCAAGGCTCTGGAGCTGCTTGAGGAAGAGCAGCAGGCCTTGTTTGGTGGCAGCCTGGCGCAATGGCTCAAGCCGGGGCACGACTGACGAAATTTGTCAGTGGACAGTAGACGGCATCGGCTCGATCCAACAGCAGGCCGTGTGGTTGCGGGCTGATGCGGTTGGCATGTTTATGGCACTGACAGGGAAGGGGCCATCGAACCGATGGCCAGGGGATGAAGGCAATGGGTACCGCGAAAGACAAACTGATCCACCTGCACGAGCGCGCACCGCAACGGGCGCTGGAGGGGCTGAACCGGGTGACCGGGCTGAAGTTCCGTCACTGGCCGGAATCCCTGGCGCCAGTGGTCGTGCAAGTGGAGCAGAACGGGGTTGAGTTACCGTCCCAGGAAAGCAATCGGGCGCTGCCCGGCTGAAGCCCGTCAGGCACGTACCTGGCGGTTGGCTGGCTCGGCCAGTTCCACGGGCTGCACGAAGAGTTCTTCAACCAGTAGTCCCTTGATCGGGACGGCGGAGCGAAGGCGCACCTGCATCTGGTCGATCTTCTGCTTGAAAGGCAAGCGAGCGATACCGGCCAGCAGGATCTTGCCCTTGGTATTCAGCCTGCCGTGATCCACCGCGACTTCGCGTCGTTGTTCGCCGTCCATGTAGGTCACCTGCAGCGAGACCGGCAGATCCGTCATGCCCGGCAGGTGCAGCCAGGCCGCCACATTGAAATCTGCCACCCGGCCTTCGAACGGCGTGAGGATGGAGCGGGCGACTTCGACGACGCGGGCAGGGACTGGGCCTATCAGGCTGTCTTGCTGTTGCATGGGGCATCCAGGCTGGAAAAGGTACGATCGTACCGATGAGCCGGGATTATAAGCAGCCATTCCCACGCGAACTGTGCGCCTTGGCCACCGGATGACGTGACCCGCCTCGCAGTTTGACCACTCAGGCAAGTTGCAGGCGATAGCGAGCCACCAGCGAGGTGCAGAGATTAGGTTCTGGTAGTTGCACGATGGCCTGGTTGTTCACGCTGGCCAGCTGCAGCCAGAGGTTCTCTTCTTCACCGAACTGTTTGCACGGCAGCCACAGACCGTGGTGCCAGCCATTGCCGGGTTCTGGCGTGCTCTGCAGTACACCGGGATGTGTCTGAGCGTTAGGCGCACGGCGCAACCAGACCGGACGTGGCAGGCCCTTCAGGTAGCGCAGGCCGAGGTGAAGCCCCTCGGTGTTCTGGTAACGCCAGCGCACCAGGGCGAGCACCGGTGAGCCCAGGGCCTGGACCAACACTAGCTGCCCCACCGGCAACGGGTTGCCAAGATCGCCATGGCAAAGCAGGCGAGCACCGCCAGGGCTGGCATCAAGCAACTGCGCGTCGCATCGGCCAGGATGCTGGGCCAGCAATTCGGCATGGATGGCGGCCAGGCCCACCACCAACTGGCACTGCCCCGATTGTTCGGTGCGCGGATGGCGGCGCTGCTGGCGTCCCAGCCAGTGCTTGCGAACCTTCTCAAGGAGCTGGTTTTCACTTTCGCTGCGCAGGGGAGCGGGTTCATGCACGGCAATCAACAGCGCACCCAATTCGAAACGGCGCAGATAAGTCTTGGCACCGTCCGGGCACTGATCCAGTGGCAAGCAAGGCTGGGATTCGGTCAGGTCGACGGTCGGGCTGCCATTCTCGTCTTCCTCATCCCAGGGGAGAAGCCGCGCAAGGCTGGCGAGCGGCGCCAGGGCGCCGAACAGCAGCGGGCATTCGCCGTCGCTCAGATGGAATGGGTTGCTCAGGGCCAGCAGCAGCATCTGCTGGTAGAGGCCGCGCAGGGTGTTCGCTGGCGTGGGGCGGAAGGCGGCTGCAACCGGCTCGTCCAGGCAATTCTGGTGCTCGCCGATCCAGTACAGCAGGTGGCTGTCGCGCCACAGACGCGGGCTGGGTTCCTGATAGAGCTGGTAGTGGCGCAGCTGGGTCTGGGCGAGGAAGTGCTGGGTCATGTACAAACACCACGCCAGGTGCGGGCGCGAAGGCTGGTGCCCCTGGAGAATCTGCAGCAGCAGGCGCTTGAATCCGCAGGCCAGTTCGTCACAGAACTTGACGAAGAGGGTGGGCGGCACCGTCCGGTCTTGGTAGGACTGGGCGTAGTGGCGAAACTCCTCGCTGAAGCTTTGCAGCACGCGCTGCCTTTCGAGTAAGGTCAGGGCGCTGCGGTTGAGCCTGAACAAAAGCCCCAGGACCTGCTGCAGGGCACTATCCTGAGGGAGTTGACGCGCTTGCGCGAGGAGCGCCGGAACGCTTGCCAGTGGAGTGCTGTTTTCTTCCAGGATGTCCGGCACTTCCAGGCGCAGGGCATCGAGCGTCATACCAACCCCGCGTACACGAGGACCGAATGCATGGGATCGCGACTCCAGGCTGTAATAGGGGTGTTCGCACTGATGGGCGCCGGCCTGCTCCTGGCCAGCTGCTCGGACGACGTTGGCGTCGATCAGCATGGACAGAAAGTAGCGGTTGAACGCCTCGAAGGCCAGTGGCTGGTCATCAATTACTGGGCCGAATGGTGTGCGCCCTGTCGGACGGAGATCCCCGAACTCAACGCTTTCGCCAAGCAGCAGCGTGACAAGGGCGTAAAGGTGCTGGGGGTCAACTTCGATGGGCTGAAGGGCGATGAGCTCGGCCAGGCCACGCAGAAAATGGGCATCCAGTTCACGGTGCTGGCAGAGGACCCGTCCACGCGTTACGACCTGCCGCGCAGTGAAGCGTTGCCTGTCACCTACATCATCGATGCTCAGGGCAAGTTGCGGGAGCGCTTGCTGGGCGAGCAGACTGCGGCGGGCCTGACCGCGCGCCTCGAAGACCTGCGCAAAGGGGGGTAGGGCGATGGCGCGAATCTGTCTGCATGGCTACGTGAGCGGCAAGGTGCAGGGTGTCTATTATCGCCAGTCGACGCAGGAGCAGGCCGACCGCCTGGAGCTGGATGGTTGGGTACGTAACCTGGCTGACGGCCGGGTCGAGTTGCTGGTGGAGGGGGAGGACGGCGCGGTGCGAGAGTTGGCCGCATGGCTGGAGCATGGACCGGCCGAGGCGAAGGTGACGGGCGTGGAGCTTCAGGAGCAGCCGCTGCAGGGTATAACCGGCTTTATCGTGCGGCGCTGAGTCCGCAATGCAGGAGCGAGCCAGGCTCGCTCCTGGAAGGACTCAATCCGAATCGCCGGGGTCGGCAGCCAGTCGCCCGGCATCTTTCATCAGCGATTGGAGAAACTCCTGCTGCAGCTCCGGATCGTTGCGCGTCAGCTCGATCAGGCTCTGCTCCAGTTCACTGGCTTCTTCTTCCAGACCCAGCTCCGACAGGCGCTTCACCCGATGTACCCACTGCGGGACTTCGTCGTCTTCGAGGTCTTCGAAGATCAGCGCATGGGCTTCCACCAGCTTGCCACGCAAGGCGTGGCTGATGCCCAGGGTGGCATCGGCTCGGGCGCTGTCCATAGGGTCTTCGACACTCAGCAGGAGCTGGCCGATGCGACTGATGTCCTGGTCGGCGAAAGGGCCGTCCAGCAGGTTCAGGCGCAGGATGCCATTGCGATCGGTCAGCAGCTCATGGGTGTGGCCGCCCAACTTCACCAGTACCGGACGTTCGGCCCAGGGCAGGCTGGAATACTCCATGCGCTTGTCCTGCTGCTTCTCGTCGATGCTGGCCAGGTTCTGCTCGGAACGGCCGTTGGATTCGACGTTCATTGCCGGGTTGAGGCCGGCAAAGCCGTAGCTGATCCAGTCCTTGGTTGCCGTGTCCGGCAGACTGCCAAGCAACACCACGTTGAGCACGTTGGCGCCAATACCGGCTACTACCGCTACCGCGCCCAACGGAACCTCGTAGAGCTCCCGCCAGGGTTGGTAGGGCGTGTAGCGATCGTAGTGACGGCTAACTTCGAACTCAGTGACTTCGAAGGTTTTCTGCTCGTTGATGCGGATGCGTCGTTGTGGCAGTTCCAGTACCTGTGGATCACCTACGTCGATCTGCAGGCTATGGTTCAGCAGTTTGCGCTCGACACGCTCCTCGTGCTCACTGCGCTGTGGCAAATGGTTGGCACAGCCGCTGACGAAGAGGGTGCCGCACAAGGCGGCGCCGACGAGGTAATGGGAACTACGCATGGACATTCTTTCGATCAGCGATTCACGCGGGCGGTGATGAAGGACAGAACCTCAGCCACCGGCACAGCCTGGCTGTCGGTTTCGCGGCGGTTCTTGTATTCCAGGTTGCCTTCGGCCAGGCCGCGCTCGCTTACCACGATGCGGTGCGGAATGCCGATCAGCTCCATGTCGGCGAATTTGACGCCGGGGCTGGTTTTCTTGTCACGGTCATCCAGCAGCACATCGACGCCTGCTGCGCGCAGCTCGGCGTAGAGCTTGTCAGTGGCTTCCTTGACGGCTGGGGTCTCGTACTTGAGCGGTACCAGGGCGACCTGGAACGGGGCCAGGGCTTCAGGCCACAGGATGCCGCGATCGTCGTAGTTCTGCTCGATGGCAGCCGCGACCACGCGAGAGACGCCAATCCCGTAGCAACCCATGATCAGCGTGACCGGCTTGCCTTGCTCGCTGAGCACGTTCAGCTTCATGGCTTCGCTGTACTTGGTGCCCAGCTGGAAGATGTGGCCGACTTCGATGCCGCGCTTGATCACCAGGGTGCCCTTGCCGTCCGGACTCGGGTCGCCAGCGACCACGTTACGCAGGTCGGCGACTTCCGGCAGGGGCAGGTCGCGCTCCCAGTTCACGCCGAAGTAATGCTTGTCGTCGATGTTTGCACCGATGGCGAAGTCACTCATCAGGGCCACGGAGCGGTCCACCACGCAGGGCAACGGCAGGTTCAGCGGGCCAAGGGAGCCCGCGCCGGCACCAATGGCCTGGCGCAGTTCGGCTTCGCTGGCGAAAACCAGCGGGCTGGCGACCTGAGGCAGGTTGGCAGCCTTGATCTCGTTCAACTCGTGGTCGCCGCGGACGATCAAGGCGACCAGTTTGCCTTCCTCGGCGGCATGCACCACCAGGGTCTTGATGGTCTTTTCGATCGGCAGGTCGAAGTTTTCCACCAGGTCGGCGATGGTCTTGGTATTCGGAGTGTCGACCAGCTTGAGTTCCTGGCTCGCGGCGGGACGCTCGGTCTCGCGGGGCAGGGCTTCGGCCTTTTCAACGTTGGCGGCGTAGTCGGAGCTGTCGCTGAAGGCGATATCGTCTTCACCGGAGTCTGCCAGCACATGGAACTCGTGGGAGCCCGTGCCGCCGATGGAGCCGGTGTCGGCCAGTACGGGACGGAAGTCCAGGCCCAGGCGGCTGAACACGTTGCAGTAGGCCTGGTGCATGCGGTCGTAGGTTTCTTGCAGCGATTCCTGGCTCATGTGGAAGGAGTAGGCGTCCTTCATCACGAACTCGCGGCCACGCATCAAGCCAAAGCGCGGGCGGATCTCGTCACGGAACTTGGTCTGGATCTGATAGAAATTAAGCGGCAGCTGCTTGTAGCTGTTCAGCTCGTTGCGCGCCAGGTCGGTGATGACCTCTTCGTGGGTCGGGCCGACGCAGAAGTCACGGTCATGGCGATCTTTCAGGCGCAGCAGTTCCGGGCCGTACTGCTGCCAGCGACCGGACTCCTGCCACAGCTCTGCAGGCTGAATGGCGGGCATCAATACTTCCAGCGCACCGGCGGCGTTCATCTCTTCACGGACCACCGTCTCGACCTTGCGCAGTACTCGCAGGCCCATTGGCAGCCAGGTGTAGAGGCCGGAGGCAAGCTTGCGGATCATGCCGGCGCGCAGCAGCAGCTGATGGCTGATTACCACGGCATCGGTGGGGGTTTCCTTGAGGGTAGACAGCAGGTACTGACTGGTACGCATGTTTGGCCGTTCTGTCGGTTGCGATGGGTTTGAATGGCTCGGCATTGTACGGCCCTGATCAAGTGGCGTACAGGATTGCAGTCCCGTAGAGGGAGGAGGGCGACGTAGTGAGTCTGACAGCAGAGCAGGTTGAAGCATTGATTCGCGCTGGAGTGCCCATGGCAGAGGATATCGACCTCCGTATCGAGCGGATCGACGATCAGGGCGCGCTGGCGAGGGTGCCTTTCCAGTCCAGATTGGTGCGTCCAGGAGGAACCTTGTCCGGTCCGACCATCATGGCGCTGGCCGATGCAGCCATGTATGCAGTCGTGCTAGGACGGCTCGGTAAAGTCGAGATGGCTGTGACGTCCAACTTGAATATCAACTTCCTCGCGAAACCCAAACCAGTGGATCTAGTTGCTGAAGCGCGGATACTTAAACTTGGACGCCGTCAAGCAGTTTGTGAAGTGTCCCTTTATTCGCAAGGTGAGGAAGAGAATCTCGTCGCACATGTAACGGGTACTTATGCGTTGCCCTTGGGTGATTAAAGTTTGAGCAAAAAGAAACCCGGCCTAGGCCGGGTTTCTTTTATCACTTACGTGTACGCGAGGGATATTACAGGATATCCAGCGGGTACTCGGTGATCACACGGATTTCGTCGTTGGCAGTGCCGCCAGCGGAGCCGAAGAAGGCCATGTCGTTATTGGCGCGCCAGCTGGCGTGACGAATACGGATGGACAGGTCTTTAGCAGCACCTTCCTGAACCACGTACTTGGCTTCGATGTCGCGTTCCCACTCCTTGCCGTCGTCGCCGATTGCACCTGCGAAGGCGCCAGTCGGGTCGGCCTTGGTGCCGTCAACGTCCTCACCAGTGATGTAGCGAGCCATGAAGCTCAGGCCAGGTACGCCGTACTCAGCCATGTTCAGGTCGTAGCGAACCTGGATGGACTTCTCGTTCGGGCCGTTGAAGTCGGAGTACTGAACGGAGTTGGCCAGGTAGATGGAGTCGCCGGAGTTCTGGCCGTCCATCGCGATGTAGTCGAAGGGTTCGTCGCCGTTCACTTTCTGGTAGGCCAGGGTGAATTTGTGGGCGCCGATGGAGTAGGCGGCGGCGGCAGACCAGGCGGTGCTGTCGAGATCGCCAGCCAGGGCCTGGCCCTCATCAAGGGTGCGGTAGACGTTGAAGTCCAGGTTCAGCGCTTGGCTGTCGCTGAACGGGATGTTCCAGTTCAGGTTGCCGTAGTACTGACGCCAGATGTCTTCCAGCTCGGCACCGTACAGGCTAGCGCTGACGTTGTCGGTGAAGGAGTAGGAACCGCCCACGTAGTCGGCGCTATCACTGGCGATGCCGGTGTAGGTGGTGGTGATTTCGCCGTGGCTGTTGGTGGAGGCGCTGCCATCACGGATGGAGGTGAAGTGGCCGGCGTCGATGTTCAGGCCTTCGATCTCGCTGCTCAGCAGTTGGAAGCCTTCAGCAGAGCCAGGGAACAGACGAGCGGTACCGGTAGCGAATACCGGAGCGGTCGGGAACAGGTTGCCGTATTTCAGCTGGGTGTTGGACACCTGCATTTTAACGGAGCCACCCGCATAGGAGTAATCGTCCTGGGAGCGACCGTCAGAGCCGGTGGGGAGCAGGCCGGTACCGTTGGTGCCGTTGCCGCTGTCCAGCTTCAGGCCCAGCATGCCGTGGGCGTCAACGCCGAAGCCAACAGCGCCTTGGGTAAAGCCGGACTCGTACATGGCGCTGATGCCATGGGCCCATTCTTTACGGTAGTTCTGGCTGGTAGAAGGGTTGTTACGGAAGTCGCGGTAGAAGAAGAAGTTCTTGTTCAGAAGAGTCAGGTTGCTGTCTTCTACGAAGCCCTTGGACTCTTCCTGGGCGCTGGCAAAAGCCAACTGCATGCTACCGGCGGTCACGGCCAGAGCCAGTGCGCTCCACTTCATCACTTGCATTGTGATTGCTCCTTTGGTTTTGAAGATTCTCGCCGCTTTCTTATTTATGGAAGGCGGTTCTTTCTTTTTGTGTCGGCGCTAACTTATAGCACGGCGACAATTATGGCGATAGTTGAAACCTAGTCCTTACGATTTCTTCACAGTGCTGTCGCAAATCGAAAAGACCTGTGTCGCATATCTATAGATTCGGCCTTGCATCCCTTCATCCCCTATGTATTCGAGGCACTATGCGGGTGGGCGTCCATTGGAGTTGTTCCCGTTCCCGCGTGTGACCTGGCACCTGTTAAGCAACAACCGTGCACAAACTGGGGAGGACGGAAAGAAAACCTCCCTTACCCACGTGGTGCGGTCGTTCCAGCTTGGCCAATGCCTGATCCCAGCATGCTTGGAGCGGAAAGTCTCTGCCCCGAAATGAGGCATTTTGCGCGTCGGGTGGCTATTGACAGGCGATCACGCCAAAGCCTTGGATGGTCAGTGGCTGCGGTCTGGCTTGCGGAGCGTAACTCGAGTGTGGCGAGAGGTAACGAAACGCGGGTCGTGCGCGATTCTGGTGCGCTGTATCGCTTTGCTTCCTTATATATAGATGGCGGGGCACTCCGAGTTCCGCTCACCGCGCGCCTTGGCTATGCTGCGCGCCCCTGCGTTGGTTGTATGGCTGTGGCAGGGTGCTAATCTCGAATCCCCTACCGTCGAACAGGAGAGGCCAGTATGTTCGCCCTGGACCCAAGACTTCAGCAGGACACTCTGCCCATCGGTGATTTTCCCCTGTGCCGCCTGCTGTTGATGAACGATGCCCAGTACCCGTGGTTCATTCTGGTGCCGCGTCGCGAGGAAGTCAGTGAGCTGTTCCAGCTCGGCGCTGACGAGCAGCGTCAACTCTGGCAAGAGACCACGTTCCTGGCGGAAACCCTCAAGGACACCTTTGGGGCCGACAAGATGAATGTCGCGACGTTAGGTAATGTGGTCAGTCAGTTTCACATGCATGTAATCGCGCGGCGCCGTGAGGATGTGGCCTGGCCTGCTCCGGTCTGGGGGCGCCATCCGGCAGTGGCTTACTCATCTGAGGATGTGGCTGCCATTCGCGCCAAGCTGCGCCTGGTACTGGCCGATGATTTCCGCTTCGTGGAGGAGTGAGTCATGAGTTTGGAGCTACGCATTGCTGACCTGGAGAGCCGACTGGCTTTTCAGGATGACACCATCCAGACCCTGAACGATGTACTGGTTGAGCAGCAGAAAGTGGTGGATCGCCTGCAGCTTCAAGTGGCGGCACTGGCCAAGCGTCAGGAGGAGCTGCTTGGCCAGTACGGGTCTAGTGAGGACGAGGCGCCCCCGCCCCATTACTGATCACCCATGAAACAGGCCGCCAATTGGTGGTCTGTTTCGTTGTTGCTATCAGCGTCGGCTGGGCAGTGCGGCAATCACGTCTTCGGCCTGTAGGCCTTTGTCCCGCTGGATTACCGAGAACTCCACGCGTTGGCCTTCGATCAGCACGCGGTGGCCCTCGCCGCGAATGGCGCGGAAGTGCACGAAGATGTCATCTCCGGAGTCACGGGAGATGAAACCGAAGCCCTTGGAGGTGTTGAACCACTTCACTGTGCCGGTTTCGCGGTTGGATATGTCCTGGGGCAGTAGCGGTGCCTGGGTTACCTTGCGCAGGTTGATGGCCAGATGAAGTGCGACGGCGAGAATCACTGCGAGGAGACTGACGAGGACGGCCGGCTGCTCGCCGATCGTCGGCAGAGGGGCCAGGAGAATCAGGGTCTGCAGGATCACTGCCAGTACTAGCAGGGCGGAAACCAGGTTCTGCAACTGGTTGTGAAGGCCCTTGGCCCAGGCAGGAACCACCGGCGCCAGTAGCAGGTTGAGCAGGCCGCAGAAGGCCAGGTAAAGCGCATCGGGTTGTTGCAGGTAGGGGAGGGCGTCAGCGCGCAGGCTAGGAATGAAGGACAGCAGCAAAGCGGCAGCGCCCGTCAACAGATGGACGATTTTCAGTATGTTCAATGGATTCACCTTAGAAACGGAATCTCTAACGGAAGAGCCGGGCCACGCGAGATGAAGAGGGCATGCCATCGGCCTATGCCCCAGGTCGCTGGATCGACATGCGGCACCGGCTGTATTTAACAGGAAAGGAGAGGGCTACTCAAATCAAGCGGTTAGCGCTTCTTCCGTGGCTGGCGGATGCACTTGGTTGCGGCCATTGCGTTTGGCCTGATAGAGGGCATCGTCGGCCCGGGTGACAAGGCTTTCCAGGGTGTCGCCGGGTTCCGCCAGGGCCAGGCCGAAGCTGGCGGTGATCGTGTCGAGCACTTGATCTGTGCGGCGGACTTTCACGCGCAGTGCTTGCATCTTGTTGCGCAGTTGCTCGGCAAAGGTCCGTGCAGCGTCCAGGTCCTGGCAGTCGCGCAGTACCACACAGAACTCTTCTCCGCCGTAGCGGCCGGCCATGGCGCGCGCTGGCAACAGCTCCCGCAGCAGCTGTCCTACGTGCTGGAGCACGCGATCCCCCAGTGGATGGCCGAACTGGTCGTTGAATTGCTTGAAGTGGTCGATATCCAGCATCACCAGCGCCAGGCCTTCTTGGCCGCCTTTCAGGGATTGCTCCAGCAGGCGAGTGAATGCCTGGCGGTTGAATACCTGGGTCAGGCCGTCCAGGGTGGCGGCCAGTTGCGCGCGTTCCAGTTGGTTGCGCAGGTTCTGGATTTCCGCCTGTGCAGCGCGCAGGCGATAGAGGAACTGCTCCTGCTGCTCCTGCATCAGTTGGGTGCTTTCCTGGAGATGGTTCAGTACGCTGGGTAGATCGTCGATGATGGGTTCGTGCAGGGCGGCCAGTCCCGCCGTCAGACTGCTTTGGTAGGCCTGACTGCCATTGACGCTGCGGCTGACGTCGCCCTCGATGTCGTCCACCAGGTCGATGACCTGTTGCTGGCCATGACGCGCCTCTTCCAGTTCTCCCCGAATGATGTATTCGCGGAACAGCTTGATGGCTGATTCCGGCGGGAAGATGTCGAAATCGTGGGTGATCTTGTCCAGTCGGCGGTTTAGGTCCGGCTCCACGCCCTTGCTGTAGGTGTACCAGAGGGCGTAGTGCACCGGGTTTGGCGGTATTGCATGGCGCACCATGTGAGGAATGGCCTGCTTCAGCAGGTCGGCCGCCTCACGGGTTTCTTCGGGGAAAAGCTCAAGCAGCGACGGATGTTTCGGAGGCTTGCTCATGCACTTCACTGTGGCGAGATATCGAATTGCCAGAGCATAGATCAGGCGGGCTTTCGCGCATAGCGAAAGGCCCGGCTTTCCCGGGCCTATTTTATGTGCCTGGAGGTCAGGCGGCGAGCAGGCTGCGGAGCATCCATGCAGTCTTTTCGTGGACTTGCATGCGCTGGGTCAGCAGGTCGGCGGTGGGTTCGTCGCTGACCTTGTCCAATAGCGGGAAAATGCCACGGGCGGTACGCACGACGGCCTCCTGGCCCTGGACCAGTTGCTTGATCATGTCCTCGGCAGCTGGCACGCCTTCTTCTTCCTTGATGGAAGACAGGCGAGAGTAGGCAGCGTAGGTGCCGGGCGCTGGGAAGCCCAAGGCGCGTATGCGTTCGGCGATGGCGTCCACTGCCAGTGAGAGTTCGTTGTACTGCCCTTCGAACATCAGGTGCAGGGTGTTGAACATCGGCCCGGTGACGTTCCAGTGGAAGTTGTGAGTTTTGAGATAGAGGGTGTAGGTGTCGGCCAGCAGGCGGGAAAGACCCTCTGCGATGGCGGCACGATCCTGTTCGGCGATTCCGATGTTGATTTCCATACCAGTTCTCCTCTCGGTAGCTTGTGGCCCGGACCGGGGCCGTGATGGGCAAAGCCTAACACGGGGTGGGTAGGGGGTAGCCTTGTCTTCTATTAATGAAGGCGATGCTTAGAAGTCATTGGTCTGTACGGGGTTCAACTCTTCTTCAGCAGCTTGCCCAGCAGGCGAGGATAGTTGGCGGGTAGCAGGCGTTGCAGGTGGTCGAGGAAGCGGGCATCGGCGCCGACCATGATGCGCGGCTGACCGGCCTGTATGCCTTTGATGATGATCTGTGCGGCTTGATCCGCAGAGGTGCGCGCCAGCTTGTCGAAGTGGGCAGCGGCCTTGGTGGCGTCGGTCCTGCCATCGATGCCCTGATAAAAGCGCGCCGAGCGGGCGATGTTGGTTCGGATGCCTCCGGGATGGACGCAGCTGACCTTGATCGCGGTGCCGCAGAGTTCCTGGCGCAGCGCTTCGGTGAAGCCGCGCACCGCGAACTTGCTGGCGTTATAGGCGCCCTGGGTGGGCATGCTGATGATGCCGAAGATGCTCGACACGTTGACGATGTGGCCTTCGCCCTTGCTCAGCAGGTGAGGCAGGAAAGCCTTGGTGCCGTGGACTACGCCCCAGAAATTGATGCCCATCAGCCACTCGAAGTCGTCGTAGCTAAGCTCGGCGATGGTCTGGGACACCGCCACGCCGGCGTTATTGATCACAAGGTGAGCTTGTCCGTGGTGGGTCAGCACATTGCCGGCGAAGGCCTGTACGGCGTTGCGGTCAGAGACGTCCAGTGGATGGGTGGAGAGTTGCCGGCCATCTCGACGCAGCGGCGCGGCAGTGGCTTCGAGGCCCTCGACATCTATATCCGCAAGAGCGAGGTGGCAGCCCTGGTCGGCCAACTGGTTGGCCAGGGCGCGACCGATGCCGGAGCCAGCCCCCGTGATTACTGCGACTTTCCCTGCAAGCGATTGCATCTCCGCTCCTTCCTTGTGTGCGTCGCGTCCGTCCGTCGGGCGAGTGTTGGCGAGATTAGACACTGCCCTGCGGCCCAGCAAGCGACCCCGCTCTCGATCAGGGCTTCCGGGGTGGCGGGGCAGGCGGCTGCGCGGTGACAATTTACGCTATATAATCCCGCTCTTTGCCGCGAACCCCGGCCTGTCCGGCAGGGGGTTGCACCTCCGCCGGATGCTCTGCCGTCCTTCGGTGGGCGGACGAACTCACGACTCAAGAGAAGCGAAACACGACCATGATGCGCAGCCACTATTGCGGCCAACTGAACGAGAGCCTGGACGGCCAGGAAGTCACCCTCTGCGGTTGGGTACACCGCCGCCGCGACCACGGCGGGGTCATTTTCCTCGATATCCGTGACCGCGAAGGCCTGGCCCAGGTGGTGTTCGACCCGGATCGCGAAGAAACCTTCGCCCGCGCCGACCGCGTACGCAGTGAATTCGTGGTCAAGATCACCGGCAAGGTCCGCCTGCGCCCGGAAGGCGCGCGCAACGCCAATATGGCGTCTGGCGCCATCGAAGTGCTGGGCTACGAGCTCGAAGTCCTGAACCAGGCCGAGACTCCGCCCTTCCCGCTGGACGAGTACTCCGACGTGGGTGAAGAAACCCGTCTGCGCTACCGCTTCATCGACCTGCGCCGTCCGGAAATGGCAGCCAAGCTCAAGCTGCGCGCGCGCATCACCAGCAGCATTCGCCGCTATCTGGACGAGAACGGTTTCCTCGATGTGGAAACCCCGATCCTGGGTCGTCCGACTCCGGAAGGCGCCCGCGACTACCTGGTGCCGAGCCGCACCTACCCGGGCCACTTCTTCGCCCTGCCGCAATCGCCCCAGCTGTTCAAGCAGCTGCTGATGGTTGCCGGCTTCGACCGCTACTACCAGATCGCCAAGTGCTTCCGCGACGAAGACCTGCGTGCCGACCGCCAGCCGGAATTCACCCAGATCGACATCGAGACCAGCTTCCTGGATGAAAGCGACATCATCGGAATCACCGAGAAAATGGTGCGCCAGCTGTTCAAGGAAGTGCTGGATGTGGAGTTCGACGAGTTCCCGCACATGCCGTTCGAAGAAGCCATGCGTCGCTACGGTTCCGACAAGCCGGACCTGCGTATTCCGCTGGAGCTGGTTGACGTTGCCGACCAGCTGAATGCAGTGGAATTCAAAGTCTTCTCCGGTCCGGCCAACGATCCGAAGGGCCGTGTTGCCGCCCTGCGCGTGCCGGGCGCCGCTTCCATGCCGCGCAGCCAGATCGACGACTACACCAAGTTCGTCGGTATCTACGGTGCCAAGGGCCTGGCCTACATCAAGGTCAACGAGCGCGCCAAGGGCGTCGAGGGCCTGCAGTCGCCCATCGTCAAGTTCATCCCCGAAGAGAACCTCAATGTGATCCTCGACCGCGTCGGTGCGGTTGACGGCGACATCGTGTTCTTCGGCGCCGACAAGGCCAAGGTCGTCTGCGACGCCCTGGGCGCGCTGCGTATCAAGGTCGGCCATGACCTCAAGCTGCTCACCAAGGAGTGGGCGCCGATGTGGGTCGTGGACTTCCCGATGTTCGAAGAGAACGACGATGGCAGCCTGACCTCGCTGCACCACCCGTTCACCTCGCCCAAGTGCACCCCGCAGGAGCTGGAGAGCAATCCGGCCGCGGCCCTGTCCCGCGCCTACGACATGGTGCTTAACGGCACCGAGTTGGGCGGTGGCTCCATCCGTATCCACGACAAGTCCATGCAGCAGGCGGTGTTCCGCGTGCTGGGTATCGACGATGCGGAGCAGGAAGAGAAGTTCGGCTTCCTCCTCGACGCCCTGAAGTACGGTGCCCCGCCGCACGGTGGCCTGGCCTTCGGCCTGGATCGTCTGGTGATGCTGATGACCGGCGCTTCGTCGATCCGCGAAGTCATCGCCTTCCCGAAAACCCAGAGCGCTGGCGACGTTATGACCCAGGCTCCGGGTGCTGTGGATGCCAAGGCCCTGCGCGAGTTGAACATCCGCCTGCGCGAACAGGCCAAGGCCGAGTAAATAGAACCAACCCGAGACGGCGCCAGAAGGTGCCGTCCGTTCAGAGAGTACGGAGTGAGTTATGGCTGGTCATTCCAAATGGGCCAACATCAAGCACCGCAAAGAACGCCAGGACGCCAAGCGCGGCAAGATATTCACCAAGCTCATCCGTGAGCTGACGGTAGCCGCCAAGCACGGCGGTCCGAGCCCGGCGGACAACCCACGTCTGCGCCTGGCCGTGGACAAGGCGCTGACTGCGAACATGACCCGCGACACCATCGATCGGGCCATCGCTCGCGGTGCCGGTTCCAACGACGCCGATAACATGGTCGAGCTGAGCTACGAAGGTTATGCGCCGAGTGGCGTGGCCATCATCGTCGAAGCCATGACCGACAACCGTAACCGCACCGCGGCCGAAGTTCGTCACGCCTTCAGCAAGTGCGGCGGCAACCTGGGCACCGATGGCTCGGTTGCCTACATGTTCGACCGCAAGGGCCAGATCAGCTACGCACCGGGTGTCAATGAAGATGCCTTGATGGAAGCAGCGCTGGAAGCTGGCGCTGACGACGTCGTGGCCGAAGAAGACGGTTCCGTCGAGGTCTACACCACCTTTGCCGACTTCCTCTCGGTGAACGAGTCCCTGACCGCCGCTGGCTTCAAGGGCGACGAGGCCGAGGTGGCGATGATCCCGTCGATCACCGCGCCGATCGCTGATGTGGAAACGGCGCAGAAGGTGTTGAAGCTGATCGACATGCTGGAAGACCTGGACGACGTCCAGAACGTCTACCACAACGCTGAAATCTCCGACGAGATCATGGAACAACTCGGCTGATTGCTTGCGTGATCTCGAAGCCGGAAGTCGCCCCGTGCGCTTCCGGCTTTTTTGTTGGTGGGCCGGTCCGTATACTCGCGGCTGGATGAATAAACAGTGTGCTGACCCTGGGTCAGTTCGTGGAGCTTGCGGCGGCATGACCCTGATTCTTGGTATCGACCCCGGATCGCGCATCACCGGTTACGGTGTGGTTCGCGACACCGGGCGCGGCTGCGAATACATCGCCTCGGGCTGCATCCGCACCGGCGCCGGTCCGCTGCATGAACGCTTGCAGATTGTCTTTCGCGGCGTGAGTGAGGTCATTCGCACCTTCGAGCCCGTGACCATGGGCATCGAACAGGTGTTCATGGCGCGCAATGCCGATTCCGCGCTCAAGCTGGGCCAGGCTCGGGGCGCCGCCATAGTCGCGGCAGCCGAGGCGGGCCTGGAAATCGCCGAGTACACGGCCAGTCAGGTCAAGCAGGCCATCGCTGGAACCGGCGGCGCCGACAAGCAACAAGTCCAAATGATGGTCATGCACCTGCTCAAGCTGGTGCAAAAGCCACAGATCGACGCCTCGGACGCTCTGGCCATTGCGCTGTGCCACGCGCACCACCGGCAGAGTCTGATTCCCCATGGTCTGGCCACCGCCAAGCGGCGGGGCGGCCGTCTCCGTTTGTAACCAATACATAGGACGCTATTCGTGATTGGACGCCTGCGCGGCAACCTGGCTGAGAAGCAACCGCCGCACCTGATTCTCGACGTCAACGGCGTGGGCTATGAGCTGGAAGTGCCCATGACCACGCTTTATCGCCTTCCGTCGGTAGGTGAGCCGGTGACCCTGCACACCCATCTGGTGGTGCGCGAGGACGCCCATCTGTTGTACGGCTTCTTCGAGAAGCGCGAACGTGAGTTGTTCCGTGAGTTGATTCGGCTGAACGGGGTTGGCCCCAAGTTGGCCCTGGCCCTGATGTCCGGCCTGGAAGTGGACGAGTTGGTGCGCTGTGTGCAGGCCCAGGATACGTCGACCCTGGTGAAGATTCCCGGCGTTGGCAAGAAGACCGCCGAACGCCTGTTGGTGGAACTCAAGGACCGTTTCAAGGCCTGGGAAAGCATGCCGGCCATCGCCACCCTGGTGGTCGAACCCCGGGTTGGCGTGGCAGTCTCCAGTGCCGAGAGCGATGCCCTGGCCGCGCTTATCGCTCTTGGCTTCAAGCCCCCGGAGGCTAGTCGCGCGGTGTCCGCCATCAAGGAAGACGGGTTGTCCAGTGAAGAAATGATCCGCCGCGCCCTGAAAGGAATGGTGTAAACCCGCATGATCGAAGCCGACCGCCTGATCACCGCCAGCAGCCGCGACCGCGACGAGCAGCTGGACCGTGCCATCCGCCCGCTGAAACTGGCCGACTATATCGGCCAACCGGTGGTGCGCGAGCAGATGGAGCTGTTCATCCAGGCTGCCAAAGGGCGGAGCGAGGCCCTCGACCACACGCTGATTTTCGGTCCGCCTGGACTTGGCAAGACCACTCTGGCAAACATCATCGCCAGTGAAATGGGCGTGGCCATCAAGAGTACCTCCGGCCCCGTGCTGGAGCGCCCTGGGGATCTGGCGGCATTGCTGACCAATCTGGAAGCCGGCGACGTGCTCTTCGTCGACGAGATCCATCGCCTCTCGCCCATAGTCGAAGAAGTTCTCTACCCGGCGATGGAAGATTTCCAGCTCGACATCATGATCGGCGAGGGCCCGGCAGCGCGTTCCATCAAGCTTGACCTGCCGCCCTTCACGCTAGTGGGCGCCACCACGCGCGCTGGCATGCTGACCAACCCATTGCGTGACCGCTTCGGCATTGTCCAGCGCCTGGAGTTCTACAACACCCAGGACCTGGCCACGATCGTTGCCCGATCCGCCGGCATCCTCGGCCTGCACATCGAGCCCGAGGGGGCCTTCGAGATTGCCCGTCGCGCCCGGGGCACGCCGCGTATCGCCAACCGTCTGCTGCGTCGGGTGCGCGATTTCGCCGAAGTGCGTGGTCAGGGTCAGATCACCCGCGTCATCGCCGACAAGGCCCTGAACCTGCTGGATGTCGACGAGCGTGGCTTCGACCACCAGGACCGGCGTCTACTGCTGACCATGATCGACAAGTTCGACGGCGGTCCGGTGGGTGTCGACAACCTGGCTGCGGCCATCAGTGAGGAGCGTCACACGATCGAGGACGTGCTCGAGCCCTACCTGATCCAGCAGGGCTACATCATGCGCACGCCACGGGGGAGGGTGGTGACCCGTCATGCCTACTTACACTTCGGGCTGAACCTGCCCAAGCGGATGGCGGAAAATCCGACAGCCGATCTGTTCGGCTCGGGTGACGAATAGACGCTTTCGTGGTCGAAGCGCTCGGCAAGGACTGAGCCAAGAAAAAACAGTTGCCCCGCCGGATTGGCAACCTTAGGAGTAAGCACTAGAGTATGCGCGCGCAAAATGGGGCCCAGCCATTCCAGCATCGTTGTCGTGTCTATTACGAGGACACTGATGCTGGTGGCATCGTCTACTACGTCAATTACCTCAAGTTCATGGAGCGGGCTCGTACCGAGTGTCTGCGCAGTCTGGGCTTTGCCCAGTCGGAGCTGGCCGGGGAGAACCTGCTGTTCGTCGTGCATTCGGCCGAAGCGCGCTATATGGCGCCCGCGAAGCTGGACGATGAGCTGGATGTCAGTGCCGAGGTAATCGAGTTGAACCGTGCCAGCCTGCGTTTTCGTCAACAGGTCAGGCGAGCCGCCGATGGCGCATTGCTATGCGAAGGGCAGTTCCTGATTGCCTGTGTACGTGCCGACAGTTTGAAACCCCGGGCGATTCCCGAAGCGCTGCGTTCAGCCTTCGCCGCCGACCCGGGTCTATTCCCAGCAGGAGATTAAGCGTGGAAGCCAACGTCGTCGACCATACCTCCATGTGGAGCCTGATCAGCAACGCCAGTATCGTGGTGCAGCTTGTCATGCTGACACTGGTGGCCGCCTCGGTCACCTCCTGGATCATGATTTTCCAGCGCAGCAACATGCTGCGCGCCGCCAAGAAGTCTCTGGAGACCTTCGAAGAGCGTTTCTGGTCCGGTATCGACCTGTCCAAGCTCTACCGTCAGGCCGGCAGCAATCCGGACCCGGATTGCGGCGTCGAGCAGATCTTCCGTGCCGGCTTCAAGGAATTCTCCCGACTGCGCCAGCAGGCTGGTGTGGACCCGGACGCCGTGATGGAAGGCGTTGCCCGTGCGATGCGCGTGGCCATTTCGCGTGAAGAAGAGAAGATCGAGCAGAGCCTGCCCTTCCTCGCGACAGTGGGTTCCACCAGCCCTTACATCGGCCTGTTCGGTACCGTATGGGGCATCATGAACTCCTTCCGCGGCCTGGCCCAGGTGCAGCAGGCGACCCTGGCCACTGTGGCACCCGGCATCGCCGAAGCGCTGATCGCCACCGCGATCGGCCTGTTTGCCGCGATCCCGGCGGTAATCGCCTACAACCGCTTCTCCGCTCGTGGTGAGACCCTGATCAGTCGCTACTACACCTTTGCCGACGAGTTCCAGGCCATCCTGCACCGCAAAGTGCACACCAGCGACGAGTAAGTCGCCGGGCCCCTGAGAGGAAAGGTTTAAAGCCATGGCCAGAACCCGCCACAAACGCAAACCGGTCGCCGAGATGAACGTCGTGCCTTACATCGACGTCATGCTCGTGCTGCTGGTGATTTTCATGGTCACCGCGCCCATGCTCAACCAGGGCGTGAAGGTCGATCTGCCCAAGGTCTCCAGCGAGGCCTTGCCGCAGGACAACGACTCCCGCGTGCTGACCATCTCCATCAAGGCCGACAAGACGTACTACTGGAACATGGGCGAGGAAGTCGACCCCGACCAGGGCAAAGGCAGCGAAACCGCTACCGCGCTGCCGCAGCTGGTACAGACAGTCACTGCGATCATGAGCCAGAACACCAGCCAGGGTAAGAAAGTGCAGGTCTTCGTGCGCGGCGACAAAGCCGTCGACTACGGCTCCGTCATGGCCGTCATGGGCGGCCTGCAGCAGGCCGGCGTGGGTAATGTCGGGCTGATCACCGAGGCGCCCTGATGCAACAGCAGAGCGAACGCTCCTCCTCGGAAAGCTATTTCTGGCCGACTGTCTGGGCCGTGTCCCTGCACGCGCTGATGTTCGGCATGCTGTTCGTCAGCTTCGCTTTCACTCCGGAATTGCCGCCATCCCGGCCCATCGTGCAGGCCACCCTGTACCAACTGAAGTCCCAAAGCCAGGCCACTACGCAGACCAACCAGAAGATCGCTGGTGAGGCCAAGAAGACTTCTGCACCGCAGTTCGAGACCGAACAGATGGAGCAGAAGAAGGCCGAGGAACAGAAGGTCGCTGCGGCCAAGGCAGCGGAACAAAAGAAAGCCGAAGAGGCTCGAAAGGCCGAGCAGGCTGAGAAGAAGGCCGAGGAAGCCAAGCAAGCGGCCGAAGCCAAGAAAGCCGACGAAGCGAAGAAGGCTGAACAGAAGAAACTCGCCGACGTCGCCAAGAAGAAAGCGGAAGAGGAAGCCAAGAAGAAGGCTGCCGAAGACGCCAAGAAGAAAGCCGCGGAAGAGGCCAAGAAAAAGGCGACGGCCGAAGCAGCCAAGAAAAAGGCTGCCGAGGATGCCAAGAAGAAAGCTGCCGCCGATGCTGCGAAAAAGAAGGCAGCGGAGGAGGCCAAGCGTAAGGCTACCGAGGACAAGAAAGCCGCAGCGCTGGCTGAGCTGCTTTCCGAGGACGTCGGTCGCCAGCAAGCACTGGCTGATGAGGTGGGCGACCAGGTCGCGGGCAGTCTTGATGACCTGATCATCAAACTGGTCAGCGAGCAGTGGCGTCGTCCGCCATCGGCGCGTAATGGCATGAGTGTAGAGGTACTGATCGAGATGCTGCCCGATGGCACCATCACCAACGCCAGTGTCACTCGCTCCAGCGGTGATGCACCCTTCGACAGCTCGGCCGTGAGTGCAGTCCGCAGCGTCGGGCGCATTCCCGAGATGCAACAATTGGATCGCGCTACCTTTGACCAGATGTACAGGCAGCGCCGCATCATCTTCAAACCGGAGGATTTAGGTCTGTGAAAACCCTGATTCGTATCGCCCTGATCGGAGTGGCCATGCTGGTCGGCTCTGTCCAGGCCGCCGACCCGCTGGTGATCACCAGCGGTACTGACCGGGCAACCCCGATCGCCGTGGTGCCCTTTGGCTGGCAGGGCGGTACCGTGCTGCCCACCGACATCTCCGAAGTCGTCGGCAACGACCTGCGCAACTCCGGCTACTTCGAGCCGATCCCGCGCCAGAACATGATCAGCCTGCCGAGCCAGGCCAGCGAAGTCATCTACCGCGACTGGAAGGCCCTGGGCGCCCAGTACGTGCTGGTAGGCAGCATCGTTCCGGCCGGCGGCCGTCTGCAGGTGCAGTTCGCCCTGTTCAACGTCACCACCGAACAGCAGGTCTTGGCCGGCAACGTCAGCGGAACCAACGACCAGTTGCGCGACATGGCCCACTACATCGCCGACCAGTCCTTCGAGAAACTCACCGGCATCAAGGGCGCATTCTCTACACGCATGCTCTACGTGACCGCTGAACGCTTCTCGGTGAACAACACCCGCTACACCCTGCAGCGCTCCGACTACGATGGCCAGCGCGCCGTGACCCTGCTGCAGTCCCGCGAGCCCATCCTGTCGCCGCGCTATGCGCCCGATGGCCGTCGCATCGCTTATGTCTCCTTCGAGCAGAAGCGCCCGCGCATCTTCATCCAGCACATCGATACCGGCCGCCGTGAGCAGATCACCAACTTCGAAGGCCTTAACGGCGCCCCGGCCTGGTCGCCGGAAGGCAACCGCCTGGCGTTCGTGCTGTCCCGCGATGGCAACCCGGAGATCTACGTGATGGACCTGGGAAGCCGCCAGATGCGACGTGTGACCAACAACATGTCGATCGACACCGAACCCTTCTGGGGCGCGGATGGCCAGACCATCTATTTCACCTCGGATCGTGCTGGCAAGCCTCAGATCTACAAGGCCAACATCAACGGCGGCGAGCCGCAGCGCGTGACCTTCGTGGGTAACTACAACGCCAACCCGAAACTCTCGGCTGACGAGAAGATGCTGGTGATGATCCACCGTCAGGATGGCTTCACCAACTTCAAGGTGGCTGCCCAGGATCTGACCCGCTCGGGCAGTGCTCCGCGCATCCTTTCCGGCACCTCGCTGGACGACTCGCCCACTGTTGCGCCCAATGGCACCATGCTAATCTACGCAACTCGCCAGCAGGGGGGCGGCGTACTGATGCTCGTGTCTACAAACGGGCGCGTACGGGTCCCGATTCCCACAGTTCAGGGTGACATTCGCGAACCGTCCTGGTCGCCGTACCTGAACTGAAGCGGTCATTAAAAATACCTTTGCTAAACACACCTGGGGTTCATTAGGAGTTACATGATGGAAATGCTGAAATTCGGCAAATTTGCCGCTCTCGCTCTGGCCATGGCCGTAGCTGTTGGTTGCTCGTCCAAAGGCGGCGAAGGCACCGGTGAAGGCGCTGTTGACCCGAACGCTGGCTACAACGCCGGTGGCAGCGGTGTAGACGGCAGCATGAGCGAAGAAGCCGCTCTGCGCGCTATCACCACCTTCTACTTCGAGTACGACAGCTCCGACCTGAAGCCGGAAGCCATGCGCGCTCTGGACGTACACGCCAAAGACCTGAAGGCCAACGGCAACCGCGTTGTCCTGGAAGGCCACACCGACGAGCGCGGCACCCGCGAGTACAACATGGCTCTGGGTGAGCGTCGTGCCAAGGCTGTTCAGCGCTACCTGGTTCTGCAGGGCGTTTCCCCGGCTCAGGCGGAACTGGTTTCCTACGGCGAAGAGCGTCCGGTTGCCACTGGCAACGACGAGCAGTCCTGGGCGCAAAACCGCCGCGTAGAACTGCGTAAGTAATTTGCTATGCGCAAGTCCAGTCGTGCTTTGACTTTCCTGGCCCTCTCCAGTTTGCCGTTCTCGGCGCTGGCTGAGGTTCCCGTGGTGGATAACAACGCCGGTTACGGCACCAGTTACCCGCCGGCCGGTTACGGCACGACTGGCGCTGCCTACGCCGGGACAGGGGCCCCAGCGGCCCCTGTCTCAGCGCAGGGCGAGCTGTTCATGCAGCTCCAACAAATGCAGGAAGAGATTGCTCGCCTGCGCGGCATGCTCGAGGAGCAGCAGTACGAGATCCAGCGCCTGAAACAGGAAAGCCTGGAGCGTTACCAGGACCTCGACCGCCGTGTTTCCGGTGGTGCCGCCGCCGGCGCACCGGTAGCCCCGAATTCTCCTGCCGCTGGCGCACCCGCCGCCAACGGCGCCCCGGCCGCTCCCGCGCAGCAACCGGCTGCCAGCAGCGAACCGGGCGACCCCGCGAAGGAAAAACTCTACTACGACGCGGCCTTCGACCTGATCAAGCAGAAAGATTTCGATAAGGCCAGCCAGGCCTTCAACGCTTTCCTGCGCAAGTACCCCAATAGCCAATATGCTGGTAACGCGCAGTACTGGCTGGGGGAAGTGAACCTCGCCAAAGGCGACCTGCCTGGCGCCAGTCAAGCCTTTGCTCGCGTTGGCCAGGCCTATCCGCAGCATCCGAAGGTGCCGGACTCCCTGTACAAGCTGGCGGATGTCGAGCAACGCCAGGGCAACACTGCCAAGGCCAAGACGATCCTTCAGCAGGTGGTCACTCAGTTTCCCGGCAGTTCCGCTGCGCAACTCGCTCAACGCGACCTGCAACGCCTGCCCTGAGTTCGGACCGCCGAATCACGAAAACCCGCGCCAGCCGCGGGTTTTTTCGTTAGAATCGCCGGCCTCCAACCTTCATTCCCGCAACGGAGGCGGATGGCCTGTTTAGCCGTCACGCCCGTGGCTGATATGCATCAAACCCTGCGAATTACCGAGATTTTCTACTCGTTGCAGGGGGAAACACGTACCGCCGGATTGCCGACGGTTTTCGTGCGCCTGACCGGCTGCCCCCTGCGTTGTCAGTATTGCGATACCGCCTACGCATTCAGCGGCGGCGAGATCATGACGCTCGACGCCATACTCGAACGCGTTGCCGCCTTCAAGCCGCGCTATATCTGCGTCACTGGCGGTGAGCCGCTGGCCCAGCCGAATTGCATCCCGCTGCTGCAGCGCCTGTGCGATGCCGGTTACGAGGTCTCCATTGAAACCAGTGGCGCCCTCGACGTTTCCACCGTGGACCCTCGGGTGAGCAAGGTGGTCGACCTGAAAACCCCCGGTTCAGCCGAGGTCGGTCGCAACCGCTACGAGAACATCGCCTACCTGACGGCCAACGACCAAGTGAAGTTCGTCATCTGCTCCCGCGAGGACTATGACTGGGCGGTGTCCAAGCTGATCGAGTACCGCCTCGACCGGCGCGCCGGTGAGGTGCTGTTCTCTCCCAGTCATAAGGAAGTGAGCGCGCGCGACCTGGCGGACTGGATCGTGGCCGACAACCTGCCGGTGCGTCTGCAGCTGCAGCTGCACAAAATCCTCTGGAACGACGAGCCGGGTCACTGATCCGGCGCGTTTGCGCACCTTGCCTGCCTGTGCCTCGAGTGCACGGCAGGCCGATATCGAGGAATACCCCCATGAGCGAGAAGAAAGCGGTCATTTTGTTATCCGGCGGCCTGGACTCGGCCACAGTGGTCGCCCTGGCCTGCGCCGAGGGTTACGCCTGCTACACCATGAGTTTCGATTACGGGCAGCGTCATCGCGCCGAGCTGAATGCGGCGGAGCGCGTCGCCCGCCAGTTGGGCGTGGTGGAGCACAAGGTGATCGGCCTCAACCTGAATGGCATCGGCGGCTCCGCCCT
Source organism: Pseudomonas sp. OTU5201 (assembly GCF_038440135.1). Taxonomy (NCBI): domain Bacteria; kingdom Pseudomonadati; phylum Pseudomonadota; class Gammaproteobacteria; order Pseudomonadales; family Pseudomonadaceae; genus Pseudomonas; species Pseudomonas sp. OTU5201. The sequence continues at coordinate 186,635 of NZ_JASATC010000002.1, forward strand.
GACCGACACCTCCATCGACGTGCCGGAGAACCCGACCGAGGGCATCCCGGTCACCTACGTACCAGCACGCAATACCGTCTTCCTATCCCTTGCCCTTGGCTGGGCTGAAGTGCTCGGTGCTCGAGACATCTTCATTGGTGTCAACGCAGTCGACTATTCCGGCTACCCGGATTGCCGCCCCGAGTTCGTCGAAGCCTTCGAGCGCATGGCCAACCTCGCCACCAAGGCCGGCGTCGAGGGGGAGGGCTTCCGTATCCAGGCGCCGCTGCAGAACCTGAGCAAGGCGGAGATCGTCCAGGCCGGTCTGCGTCATGGTGTGGAATATGGGCTGACGGTGTCCTGCTATCAGGCCGACGACGATGGTCGCGCTTGCGGGAAATGTGACAGCTGCAGGCTGCGTGCGGCGGGCTTCGTAGCGGCCGGCGTTCAGGACCCAACGCGCTATCAATAATTTTTTCGAGGAGAGGTGTTGAATTCCTGAATAAAATCAGTATCATGCGCCTCGCGTTGGGTCGTTAGCTCAGTCGGTAGAGCAGTTGGCTTTTAACCAATTGGTCGTAGGTTCGAATCCTACACGACCCACCACTTTCAAAAGCCCGCCTTATCAAGGCGGGCTTTTTCGTTTCCGGGTGGCGAACTTTCTCGTTGAAACTCACCGGTCGCGACAGACGAAAGGTGCTTGCCGCGGCTGTCCCGGCGTCGCCAAATCTGCGTTATCATCCGCGACCCTCCCGTGGCGCAGTGGTCACAGGGGGCGGGTGTATAATCGATTTCGCGCCATCGCGCTCGCAGGTCCAGTTCCTATGACACAGCTTTCCGAACGCTTTCTGGTCCAGGCCCATCTTGCCGCCAAGCAGCCCAAGCAGCTGACGGCCGAGGAGGAAGCGCACTTCCGTGCTGCCATCGCCGCTGAGCTGAAGGCCAGGGATGCCGTGCTGGTTGCGCACTACTACTGCGATCCGGTGATCCAGGCGCTGGCAGAAGAAACCGGTGGCTGCGTTTCCGACTCCCTGGAAATGGCCCGCTTCGGCAACCAGCATTCGGCACAGACCGTGGTCGTCGCCGGTGTTCGTTTCATGGGCGAGACTGCGAAGATCCTCAACCCGGAAAAGCGCGTGCTGATGCCCACGCTGGAGGCAACCTGCTCGCTGGACCTGGGTTGCCCGGTCGACGAATTCTCGGCCTTCTGTGATCAGCATCCTGAGCGCACTGTGGTTGTCTATGCCAACACTTCGGCGGCGGTCAAAGCCCGAGCCGACTGGGTCGTGACGTCCAGCTGCGCCCTGGAAATCGTCGAGAGCCTGATGGATAACGGCGAAAAGATCATCTGGGCGCCGGACCAGCATCTGGGCCGTTACATCCAGCGCGAAACCGGTGCCGATATGCTGCTCTGGGACGGTGCCTGCATCGTCCACGAAGAGTTCAAGGCCAAGCAGCTGCAGGACATGAAAGCCCTGTACCCGGAGGCTGCTGTGCTGGTCCATCCGGAGTCCCCCGAGGCTGTGATCGATCTGGCCGACGCGGTGGGTTCCACCAGCCAACTGATCAAGGCTGCGCAGACCCTGCCGAACAAGACCTTCATCGTCGCCACCGACCGCGGCATCTTCTACAAGATGCAGCAGCTCTGCCCGGACAAGCAGTTCATCGAAGCCCCCACTGCTGGCAATGGCGCGGCTTGCCGCAGCTGCGCCCACTGCCCGTGGATGGCCATGAATACGCTGGAACGTACCCTGCAGTGCCTGCGCGAGGGCACTAACGAAATATTCGTCGACCCGGCGCTGATCCCACGAGCGGTCAAGCCGCTCAAGCGCATGTTGGACTTCACCCAGGCTGCACGCCTGAAGCAGGCCGGCAACGCCTGATCTACCTCGAAAAAAAGCCCGGACCAGTCCGGGCTTTTTCGTTTCTAAGTGGGCGTTGGTCTACATCACGAGATTCAGCGCATCATCTGCTTGAGCATCTTCTGCTGTTGAACCAGCTCTTGCTGGCGCGCGTCGATGCGCGCGGCCAGCGGGAAGTTGCCGCTGGCGCGGCGCTTGGCGAAATCCAATTGCTCAATGGCCTGGTCGAAGTCGCCCACCAAGGCGAAGTATTCGGCGCGCGCCTGGTGGAGGCCGATGGTATTGCCAGCCAGGCCGCGTACCTCGGCGACCTGGTACCACACGTCCGGATCGTTCGGTCGGCTCTTGAGCAAGCCATCGAGTACCTTCTCGGCGTCTTTCGGCTTGCTTTGCTTGAGCAGGAGGTCACTACGCATCTGCTTCAGCGGGTAGTTGTTGGGGTACTGGCCGAGCAGGCGGTCGACGCGTTGTTGGGCGTCCGCTATTCGGTTGGCTGTGATGTCCAGGTCCACCTGGGCCAGGTTGTAGACGATTTCGTTCGGCGCTTTGGCCAGCAGCGGAGCCAGGTTCTCCTTGGCCTGGTTGAGCTGGCCCCCCTTGATCTGGGCAATGGCCAGGCCGTAACGAGCCGCGTCCAGTTTAGGATCTTCGTCGAGCATGGCGCGGAAGCGCTTGGCGGCGATGCCCGGGGTTTCCTCGAACATCAATTGAACACGGGCGCGCATCAACTGATAGCGCAGGCTGTTCTCGACGCCACCGGGCGGTAGTTGTTCGGCACGGTTGCGGGTGTCGGCAATCCGGTTTTCGGTCACCGGGTGCGTGAGGAGGAATTCCGGCGGCTTGGCGTCATAGCGGTACTGGCGCATCAGGCGTTCGAACATTCGCGGCATGGCGCGTGGGTCATACCCGGCCTTCTCGAGGTTGAGCAGGCCGATACGGTCGGCTTCCTGTTCATTCTGTCGGGAGAATCGACGCTGTTCCTGGATGGCAGCGGCCTGGGTGCCCATGATGGCCGCCATGCCAGCGTCACCGGCACCGGCTGCAGCGGCAACGATGCCAGCGAGCATGGCGGCCATCACCGGTATCTGCATGCGCTGCTGGGCCTCGACGCCACGTGCGAAATGGCGCTGCGACAAGTGCGCCAGTTCGTGAGCCAGTACCGAGGCGTACTCGGACTCGGTGGGGGCATAGAGGAAGAGGCCGCCGTTGACGCCAATGATGCCGCCAGGTGCCGCGAACGCGTTCAGCTGCGGGCTGTTGAGCAGCACGAACTCCAGGCGTCGGTCTTGCAGCTGACTGGTTTCGGCCAGGCGGTAGACGCTTGTTTCCACGTAGTCCTTGAGCTGCGGGTCATTGAGTTGCGGCACCTGGCCGCGCAGCAGGCTCAGCCAGGCCCGGCCGAGTTGATGTTCCTGCTCCGGGGATACGATGGAAGAGCTGGAGTCCCCAAGCGACGGCAAGTCGTCGGCCATGGTGGGTGGGGCAAGAAGGCAGGCAAGCGTCAGCAGAGTGGGGCGCAGAAGATTCATGCACTGGGCTCGTTGGCGGCAAAGGCGTAACTGTAGCCTCCAGCGCAGCCGGCTGGCCAGCGGCGCTCTGCGTTGGGTATCCTAACCGCCCGCTCAAGTATTTCGCCCTGCGACCTTCCTCGGGCGGCCACCAGGTATCTTCTCCGGAGACTCACCATGACTGACACTGCCAGTCGAACAGATGCTTTCGACGTCGAGTTGGATGCCTGTGGCCTTAACTGCCCCTTGCCCTTGCTCAAGGCCAAGCTCGAGCTGAATCGCCTTCCCAGTGGCGCCGTTCTAAAGGTGATTGCCACCGACGCCGGATCCCAGCGCGATTTCCGCGCCTTCGCGCAATTGGCCGGGCACCAGTTGTTGCGCGAAGAGGTCGAAGACGGCGTATTCCGCTACTGGCTGCGCAAGGCCTGACCCTGGCCCCATATAGCGGGCCATCAAAGGATCTCCGATGCTCAAGGTGCTTCGCGACTGGATCCAGCGCTACTTCTCCGATGAAGAGGCTGTGGTGCTGGCTGTGGTCCTGGTTCTCGGCTTCACGGCCGTTCTTACCCTCGGCAACATGCTGGCGCCCGTGCTGGCGGGGATGGTGCTGGCTTTCCTCATGCAGGGGCTGGTCAACCTGCTGGAGCGTTTGCAATTGCCGCAGACCCTGGCGGTGTGGGTCGTTTTCACGCTGTTCATCGGCGTCCTGGCGCTGATTCTCGGTGTGCTGCTGCCGCTGCTCTGGCAGCAGCTCAGCACCCTGTTCCAGGAGCTACCGGGCATGCTTGGCGAGTGGCAGTCGCTGCTGCTGCTTCTGCCCGAGCGCTACCCGCACCTGGTAACCGACGAGCAGGTGCTTAAGGCCATCGAGGTCACTCGCAGCGAAGTGGCCAAGTTCGGCCAGTGGGCGCTTACTTTTTCTCTCTCCAGCTTGCCGCTGCTGGTCAACATCATGATCTACCTGGTCCTGGTGCCCATCCTGGTGTTCTTCTTCCTCAAGGACCGCGCATTGATCGGGCGCTGGATCAGCGGCTACCTGCCCAGCGAGCGCGGGCTAATGACCCAAGTCTGGGATGAGGTGAATACCCAGATCGCCAACTACATCCGCGGCAAGGTGATCGAGATCGTCATTTGTGGCGCGGTCACCTATGTGGCCTTCGTCTGGTTGGGGCTCAACTATGCGGCGCTGCTGGCATTGCTGGTGGGGCTTTCGGTTGTGGTGCCTTACATCGGCGCGGTGGTGGTCACGGTGCCGGTGGCACTGATCGCGCTGTTCCAGTGGGGCTGGAGCGACCAGTTCATCTACCTGATGGTGGTCTACACCGTGATCCAGACCTTGGACGGTAATGTGCTGGTGCCGCTGTTGTTCTCCGAGGCGGTAAACCTTCACCCGGTGGCGATTATCTGCGCTGTACTGCTGTTCGGCGGACTGTGGGGCTTCTGGGGCGTGTTCTTCGCGATCCCTCTGGCGACCCTGTTCAAGGCAGTGCTGGACGCCTGGCCCCGTGCAGGGCCGCAGAGTGTGGCACTGCAATGAAAAAGGCCGCGATTGCGGCCTTTTTCGTTGGGGCGGAGCGTCAGCCCTGGTTCAGCGCTTGTGCAGCGGCGAGAACGGCGTCCACGTGGCCTGGCACTTTCACGCGGCGCCATTCCTGGCGCAGCACGCCGTGCGCATCGATCAGGAAGGTGCTGCGATCAACGCCCATGTATTCCTTGCCGTAGAGCTTCTTCAGCTTGATCACGTCGAACAGCTGGCAGAGTGATTCATCCTTGTCGGAGATCAGCTCGAAGGGGAACTCCTGCTTGCACTTGAAGTTCTCGTGGGACTTCATGCCGTCGCGGGAGACACCGAAGATCATTGTGTTCGCTGCCAGGAAGGCCTCGTGCTGGTCGCGAAAGCCCTGACCTTCGGTGGTGCAGCCGGGCGTGCTGTCCTTCGGATAGAAATAGAGCACTACTTGCTTGCCCCTGAGGGCCGACAGGGTGACTTCCAGGCCGCTGGTGGCCTGAACGGTGAAGTCAGTGATGGGGTTATCCAGGGAAACTGCCATGTTTAACGACTCCTCAAGGGTGTTGCGGGCGCCAGGGTTCGATCAGGGCATCCAGGTTCAAGGCGTCAGCGAAGTCAAGGAACTGGTCGCGCAGCCAGCTGATCTGGGTACCGGCGGGCAGGGTCACAGTGATGGTGGCGTTGAGCATGGTGCTGCCGGTCTGTGGCGCCTGATAAGTGTCGCAGGTGAGGTTCTCCAGCTCGACGCGATGATCGACGAAGAACTGGCACAGCTCGTTGAGGATGTCCGGGCGATAAGCGGCACTGACATAGGCCACATAAGGCAGGGCCTGGGGACGTATCTCCATGGCGTTGCTGCGGGTTACGTTGGCGGTGAAACCATGGCGTTTCGACAGCGCCGACAGACCCGCTTCCAGTCGCGCGAGGCCGTCCCAGCTGCCAGAGATCTGCAACACGATGGCGCAGAACTCACCATGGCGGGTCAGGCGGCTGCTGACCACGGCGCAGCGGTTTTCCTGGCTGGCGCGGCACAGCACGTTGGTCAGCTCCGTCGGGTTACGGCCCAGGGCACTGATCAGAAGGAACTGTTCGCGGGGCGGGGTGGTGGACATGCAGCATTCCTAAAGAGGGGAGGGCGGCCGGGGCCGCGCTGTTCAAACGGAGAAGGTTAGCGAAAAGCGGCGCCGAGGGAAATGCTGTAACCGCCTGACGGCGCTTGCGTTCACCTTGTGCAAGGCCAGAGCCGACAGTACCATTACGGCTCTCTTTTTCCGGCAGGAGCGGTTGCATGATTGCGGGCAGTATGGTGGCACTGGTTACGCCCATGGATGCACAGGGTCAATTGGACTGGGACAGCCTTTCCAAGCTCGTTGACTTCCATCTTCAAGAGGGCACCAACGCCATAGTCGCCGTCGGCACCACGGGCGAGTCCGCCACGCTCGACGTCACCGAGCACGTCGAAGTGATCCGCCGCGTCGTCGACCAGGTGAATGGCCGCATCCCGGTGATCGCCGGCACCGGTGGCAATTCCACCCGTGAGTCGATCGAACTCACCGCTGCCGCCAAGAACGTCGGCGCTGACGCGTGCCTGCTGGTGACCCCCTACTACAACAAGCCGACCCAGGAAGGCCTGTACCAGCATTTCCGTCACATCGCCGAAGCCGTGGCCATCCCGCAGATCCTCTACAACGTACCGGGCCGCACCGTGTGCGACATGCTCCCGGAGACCGTCGAGCGCTTGTCCAAGATCAGCAACATCATCGGTATCAAGGAAGCCACTGGCGACCTGCAGCGCGGTCAGGAAGTCCTGAATCGTGTCAGCAAGGATTTCCTCGTCTACTCCGGCGATGACGCCACCGCCGTCGAACTGATGCTGATGGGCGGCAAGGGCAACATCTCGGTAACCGCCAACGTCGCGCCGCGCGCTATGGCCGATCTCTGCGCCGCCGCCATGCGTGGCGAAGCCGAAGCCGCCCGTGCCATCAACGACAAGCTGATGCCGCTGCACAAGGCGCTGTTCATCGAGTCCAACCCCATTCCGGTGAAATTCGCCCTGCACGAAATGGGTCTGATCCCCGACGGCATCCGTCTGCCGTTGACCTGGCTCAGCCCGCGTTGCCACGAGCCTCTGCGCCAAGCCATGCGCCAGACCGGCGTACTGGCCTAATTCCAAGGAAACATTCCGCATGAAGCGACTGGCCGGACTTTCCGCTCTCGCCCTGATCATTTCCAGTACCAGCGGTTGCGGCTGGCTCTGGGGCCAAGATGGCTATTTCCGCGACCGTGGCAGCGACTATCTGGAAGCACGCCAGACCGCACCCATGCAGCTTCCCCCGGATGCTGACGCCAAGCGCCTCGACCCGCTGTTACCGGTGCCGATGAACGTCGCCGACAGCCGTGCCGAAGGCGAATTCGAAGTACCCCGCCCGCAGGCTCTCCAGGCCAAGGGTGAGGTCAGTGACTATAGCCTGCAGAAAAGCGGCGACTCCCGTTGGGTGGTTGCCCAGCGTGTGCCGGCGGAAGTGTGGCCAGTGGCTCGCCAGTTCTTCGAAGACGGCGGATTCCGCATCACCGACGAGCGTCCGCAGACCGGTGAATTCAGTACCGATTGGCAACGCTTCGACCAGCTCTCGGGCCCGCTGGCCCGTCGCCTGGGCAGCCGCGTCAGCGGTGTCGAGCCGGACAGCGAAATCCGCGCTCGCGTGCGTATCGAGCCGGGCGTGCAGCGCAATACCAGCGAAATCTTCGTCCTGACCACCACCCGTCCGGCCGGCAGCTCCGCCGACACCGGCTGGCCGAGCCGTTCCGACAGCCCGAGCCTCGAAGCAGCTCTGCTGGATGAAATGCTCGCGAGCATGGCTCGTAGCGCCGAACAGGGCGGTTCCGTGTCCCTGCTCGCCGCCCGCGACTTCGATGCGCCGAGCCGTGTGAGCCTGTCCGAAGACGGTAACGGCAACCCCATGCTCAGCCTCGGCGCCGACTTCGACCGCTCCTGGTCCAGCGTCGGCCGTGCTCTGGAAACGGGTGACGTTCGTGTCGACGACCTCAACCGCAGCCTGGGTGTCTACTACATCAACCTCGCGGAAGGTGCCTCGAAGGAAGATGAGAAGCCTGGCTTCTTCAGTCGCCTGTGGGGCAGTGATGCCAGCGAGGAAGAGATCGAGGCACGTGCCGAACGTTACCAGGTGCGCCTGACCCGCGTTGGTGACAGCGTGCAGGTCACCGTGGAGAAGGACATCAACACGGTGGCGCCTGCCGATGTGGCGCGCCGCGTGCTGACCCTGATCCAGGAAAACCTCGGCTAATCAGCGCCGCTTGGCGGCGCGACGTGGAAACAACAAGGCGAAACCCCCGGGTTTCGCCTGTTTCGTTTGATAAAGGCGGAAAACGACATGAGCACACCCACCACCCTCAGTCTGAAGAAGATCTACTCGGGCAAGGTCCGTGACCTCTACGAAATCGACGACAAGCGCATGCTGATGGTCGCTACTGACCGCCTTTCCGCGTTTGACGTGATCCTCGATCAGCCGATTCCAGAAAAGGGCAAGATCCTCACCGCCATCTCCAACTTCTGGTTCGACAAGCTCTCCGGTCTAGTGCCTAACCACTTCACTGGCGACAAGGTGGAAGACGTGGTGCCTGCCGCCGAACTGCCCCTGGTGGACGGTCGCGCAGTGGTGGCCAAGCGCCTGAAGCCCGTTGCCGTCGAAGCCATCGTACGTGGCTACATCGTCGGTTCCGGCTGGAAGGAATACCAGAAGACCGGCACCGTCTGCGGTATCCAGCTGCCGGCCGGCCTGAAAGAGGCCTCCAAGCTGCCTCATCCCATCTTCACCCCCTCGACCAAGGCCGCTGTCGGCGACCACGACGAGAACATCTCCTTCGAACAGTGCGAAGCCATCATCGGCAAGGAACTGGCCGCCAAGGTCCGTGACACTGCCATTGCCCTGTACAGCACTGCCGTCGAGTACGCCGCCACCCGCGGCATCATCATCGCTGACACCAAGTTCGAGTTCGGCATCGACGAAGACGGCACCCTGACCCTGATGGACGAAGTGCTGACCCCTGACTCCAGCCGCTTCTGGCCGGTGGAAAGCTACGTCGAAGGCAAGAATCCGCCGAGCTTCGACAAGCAGTTCGTCCGCGACTGGCTGGAATCCACCGGCTGGAACAAGGAACCACCGGCCCCGGCTGTGCCCGCCGACGTCGCGCAGAAGACTGCCGATAAATACCGCGAAGCCCTGACCAAGCTGACTTCCTGAGCCGCGTTTTCTCCCCTCTCCCGTTGGGAGAGGGACTGGGGGTGAGGGATGTATTTTGTCGCTGGGACTACCCATTCTCGCAACCATCTGAAACCACGCGAAAAAATCACGCCCCGGGCTTCGCCAATTGCCACTGAGCTGGTATGATGCGCGCCGTTCGGGAAGATGCCGGAGTGGCCGAACGGGACGGATTCGAAATCCGTTGTGTCAGCAATGGCACCTAGGGTTCAAATCCCTATCTTCCCGCCATATTCAGAAAAGCCCCGTAATTCAATGAGTTACGGGGCTTTTTATTTGCCAGTTGTACGTACCAGTTGTACGTAATCAGCGTATGCGCAAAGGTCAGTCAGTGCTGGCGTCGGTCGGTTTCCTGTGCTGCATCAGGTAATCACGGCCGGCAGCGGTGAGCTGGACAATGGGGGCGCCATCTGCCCGCGTGGGCCTATGGGTCGCAAGCTCCCGCTCGACTAGCACATCCACTGCGTGGCGGACCTCCAAATCGCTAAGCGCCGTTACCAGTGTCAACCAGCCAACGTGCGGGGGCATAAGCGTTGAGCCATTCCCCGCATAAGACAAGACTCTCAACTGTGACGGCGTTAATTCCTGTTTACGCGGATTCGACGACTCAGCAATCCGAGACTGAGCCTGAATTATCGCTGGGGTCGCTCGGACAGAAAAAGCAGCGTGTCTGCTCATAACGTCCTGCTGTCGCAGGTAGTCGCGTCCATTAGCAGTTATGGAAATGGGGTCACTTTTATACCGCTTCTTAAGCACAAATCCCTTTCGTTTGAGCACATCTAGGGATGCCTCAACTTCAGTGAGAGGGAGGTCTGCGACATTTGCGATATCGGTAGGAGTTGGGCCCTGACTCTTTACGCGGGAGTTGTGGAGGTCGGTTGCCCAGAACAGTACACGTTCTTCAGGATCGTTCAACGCGCCACGTTCGGAAAGCTGGCGAAAGAGGTAGGCAGCAGCCAAGACAACCAACGTCAGGACTGGTATCAACGACCAAACAGGCACCGTAACGTCAGCAGAAAGCCAGTCCGTGTGGGTTGCAATCCAATTGCCTACGCCTATGACCCAATCATGTTTGGTGAAATCGGTAAGCGTGTTGATACCGCCAATGACCGCGACCATGAAAACGATGAATGCAATGATCTTGTAGCGCTTCAACCGTTCTAATAACTCCATCCTGCCGTTCCTATCCGTGGGCTGTCATGCGAGTGCAGCAAGGGTAACAGCAAGCCAGTTCCCACACAGCCACCCCGGCCCTACCAGAACCAGCGGGCTTTCTGACACACTGGAAGCATTCAGCCAGTACAAGGGGACGGTAGATGAAAGGAATGTTTGTGGGCTTGATGGCGACGGCTTGGGCTGCTGGGGCAATGGCGGATGGAAACACACTTGTGAGGAATTGCGAAAGTGCGATTCAAATGGCCGGAGGGAAAGCGGGGGGCGATTTGATTGGGGCGGGAAGGTGTCAGGGTTTAGTGGAGGGAACGTTAGACACCGTGTACATGATGGACACTGTGCACAATGCAAAACGGGCGATTTGCTTACCAGAAGGTGTGACGAAACTCCAACTGATTAAAATAACGGTTAAGTACATCAACGATAACCCCAAGCTGCTAAACCAGAATGAATCCTCACTGATTATGCTTGCAGCGTTGGATGCTTTTCCGTGCAACCAATGACCTTTCCACGCCCTGCCCAATCCCCGTCAGAAAAACGGCCCTCTCTCCGGGCTGCTTATCACACCGCAACAGGGGGCTTGCTGGCGTTTGGCTTTTTCAAAATATCGAAGGCTCAGGAACGGCCCTACAAGGCGTTTGCAGCGGCGATTGACTGAGGCGCTACAAACCCCCACGCATAAACAAAAAGCCCGCACTTGGCGGGCTTGGCTGGGGCGTCTGGCGTTACTTATTCCAGTGCCTTTTCACCGTGGCAATGCCAATCTCCATCTTGGCTGCAACTTGGCTCTGAGTGAGTCCGGCGGCCTTGTGGGCTTGTACGGAGGCAGTTGTGTCCGTGGCCACTGGGCGACCTAGCTTCTTCCCTTCCACCTTCGCCCGTATCAAAGCTTCCTTGGTGCGTTCTCGGATTCGATCCCGCTCGAATGCTGCAACGGCGGCCAGCACCGTAAGTTGAAGCTTGCCTGCTGCACTGGTGAGGTCCACACCATCGAGGTCGAGACTCTTCACGTGGATGCTGCGGGAGGCCAGCACTTCGATAGTGGCGAGAACGTCTTGCACGTCACGGCCAAGTCGATCCAGCTTCAACACCGCAAGTGAATCCCCGGCTTCCATCCGATCAACCATCTTGGCGAATTCAGGACGCTGAAGGGCTGGCGTACCCCCGGAGATTTGTTCGGCAAACCAGCGTTGCGGCTGAATGTCGTGAACCTTCTGCTGTAGGGCGATCAGTTGGTTATCCGTGGACTGCTCGTGGGTGGAGACTCGACCGTATGCGAAGGTGCGGCTCATCGTGATCCCTTCCGGTATCAGTTAAGGTGGGATCACAATGTACTGGTATCATCAACCTGTAAACCCGTACTTGGTGATGCCATCCTGATCACCCGATGACTGGTATCAACAAACGGTCGATTGATGATGCGTCTGGATGCGAGGAGGGCCCGCTGAAAGGTCGTGCTTCCAGCGGGTGGGAAGACCCTACACCGAGGCGGGGATGGTCTTGCTCTGCTCGGCTTCTTCCTGCATGTCGAGGAAGGCTCGACGGAAGATCAGCGGATTCGAGATTCCGGGAATTGGTGCTTGAGGATATCCGCCCCCGGAAACCAAGATCGATCCGTAGTTGAAGATTCGACCAAAGATGCTCTGTTTGACCTGTACGCTTTCGATCTTCGACAGGTTGATTTCGATGGACGTGCGGCTAATCAGGCCAGTCTTGGCAATTACGCGTTTATTGGTGATGGCCAGTTCAGTCGTGAAGTAGCGAATCGCGGCGACGATCCAGAACAGAACTCCGATCAGGAGCGTTAGTAGTAGGAAGCCGATAACGATGTGTGGCAGCAGTGACCAAAGGCTGATTCGGCCTTGGTAGATCACCCGCTCTCCCTTGGTAAGTGAACTTTCGACGTAGCTAGCCATGCTTGTCCTCTCGTGCTTAGTATGACGGCGATCCCTGCTGAAGCCGGCGACTGGTTGCCCGGTCTTCGTAGGACGACATGGAAGCATGGCATGCCATTACTCTGCCATCAATCTCCGGCCTCTGCATGTGAGGCCCGCATTTCCTCGAAACAGTTCTTGTTGATTAGCGCGTACCGGTTGACCTTCTCCTTCCCGAAGAAATGCTTCAGGTCGTGTGGCCTGAACTTCAAGATCGCTTCGGCGGTTTGTTCGGCCTTGGCTTGTGAGTACCGGCGGAAGATCACATTCACCGGGACTGAGAACTTCTGTTCGGCCCAGTCGATCAGCTCCGGGGATTTCTGAGTGGTGAGCACCGACAGCCAAGCTTGCTTCGATTTTCCTGTTCCCTTCAGGCTCACCCGGATCAGGAATGGTTGATTCGGGAACTTGCGGCTTAGGCCCTGCTTGAAGCTTGCGGCGTCCTCGATTAGCTGATGGCTGTCGTCAGGATTCTGGTAGAAGACGGAATACTGGTAGGTCCAGATGCCAGCCAGTAACTGATCCACGTACTTCCGTTTGGTCTTGTCTTCGCTGGACTCACTCATTCACTACAACCCTTACTACTAATCGAACATCTCTTCCTATACTGCGGCTGCTTCGCCGCATCATCGCCCCCGCCAGAAATCCACGCAGCCAGCACCAGCACTGACGTGGCCTGCACTAATCGGGATGGGAAATCCTACCGGGATTTACCTGCTTTTACATTACTTGTGCGGTAACAGGGAGGAAGGAACGGCCTTGCTTGGTCTCGTGATTCGGAGAACTGCATGGTCTGTGCGTTCTGGCTGCTCGTGCTGGAATCCTAGTTGATAACGAATGGCGACCTAGGCCCTGATAACACATTGTTTTAAATGGATTTAAATGGCCTCAGGATGCGATATGAGGGTTCTCTGCGGGGTGGTGGTGGGGGAGCGCAGGGCTTGGGTTATTCGTTGCGTACAGAGCGATTTAGGAGGTCTGGGTGAAGCTTTGCCACAGCGGCGGCCTTCTGCTTCATGCTCGGGCCTTGGGAGTACACGTCAAACGTCACAGTGCCCGTTTCGTGGCCAACGATGGCGGCCAAGGTGATCCCTGCCACGTCCGCCCGGTGTAACTCAGTGATGAAGAACATGCGGATGCTGTGGAAAACGAACTGCCGTCCGTACTCCATGGCGGTCTTCAACCTTCCAAACGCCTTGCTGTAGAGGTCGGAGCGGACGCCGTACTTGTTCCCGTTCGTGCTGGGTATCAGGTAACCGTCTTTCGAATCTGCAGCCAGCCGCTCTACCAATTCGACAATGTCGGGGTGGATGGGGATTTCCCGAATACCAGCTTCCGTCTTGGAATCGTTGATGGACAGGGCGGGGATGCCCTCCACGGTGATGATGCTCTCAACCCGCAATTGGCACAGTTCCTCGATACGGGCTCCGGTGTAGGCCCCAAGGGCGATCAGGTCGGGGAGGTGGGTGTTCTTCGACTCCTTCGCTGCCGCGTACAATCCAGCAAGCTGTTCGGCGGTGAACGCCTTCCGCTTGGCGTCAGCGGCAGCTTTACCCCGGAGGGTGGGCAATATGTGATCCTCGAACGGATTCGGCTTGCCCTTGTAGTCCTCACGCCAGCGACTGTCGTACTTGATTGCCCATTGCCAGAACTGGCTGCCAGCCCACACGTACTGCTTCTTTGTTTTTGGCTGGACGGTGAGGCTGTCCAACCACGCTGCCACCGTGTCGAAGTTCAGCGGCAAGCCTTCAGCATTGAGGTAAGCGGACAGGACGGCCAGCTTGCTTGCTTGAATATCGAGAGACTTCTTGCCCAAGCCTTGCCGTTCGCCGTGAGCTTTGAACGACTCCAGACGGGCAGGGGTGAGCGGGGACTTCGGCTTGTACGATGCGGGGTTGTTTACCAAGGAGGTGAGTTCGGTGGACTGGTCGGAGCTGAGCGTGTGCTTCGTCCTCATCTGGCGTTCAAGGAGCATCAGTGCGGTTTGTGCCAAGTCGTCCTCAAGCTTCACCCGCCCTACCATGCCTTCTGAAGCACGAAAAGCCATGAGCTTTCGCAGTTGCTCAATAGCTCCGCTGGCTTTCAAGCTGGCCATCACTGCGGGGTCTACAGGGGGGAGGGGTTGAGCCTGTTCGCCCATGGCTTCCAATTTACCTTGCCGGCGTAACTGGCCAATGGCTGTAGCCGTGGTCACTATTTCCTCCTGCCAACCTTCGGGAAGCTGGCGGGCTGCCCGAAACACTTCAATCTCCGCTTTCCATTGAGCAAGCTGTGCATGACTGGCGGCTAAGGCCTTGTTCCAATCGCCAGTTCTCAACGATTTCGACAGGATGCGGCGTCCGCCGAAGTTGGCTTGAACGTCCTTCGGGATGGCCAGACGCACATGGTAGATGTTGCCTTGCTTCTCCAAATGTCTGGACATTCTGGGTTCCGGGAATGGGGTTGTTGTACGTAGTAAGTGTACGTAATTCCCAGCTGAAAGCCCATAATTACGGCGCTTCAGGGGCTGGGATGCCGTAATCTGATAATCCCTATCTTCCCGCCATATTCAACAGCCTAAACCCCTGAGATTCTTAGAGTTTCAGGGGTTTTTGCTTTCTGGCTTCTGCCAAGTGTCGAAGAAGTGTCGAAAGTCTGCGACCGGGCCGAGCCGAACGGCATCCTGCAAGTGATCCGGCGCCAGGTGCGCATAGCGCATGGTCATCGCCACCGTCGTATGCCCCAGGATTTTCTGCAGGGTCAGGATGTTCCCGCCGTTCATGATGAAGTGACTAGCGAAGGTATGCCGCAGCACGTGTGACGACTGCCCAGCCGGAATG
Source organism: Pseudomonas sp. OTU5201 (assembly GCF_038440135.1). Classification (NCBI taxonomy): domain Bacteria; kingdom Pseudomonadati; phylum Pseudomonadota; class Gammaproteobacteria; order Pseudomonadales; family Pseudomonadaceae; genus Pseudomonas; species Pseudomonas sp. OTU5201. The sequence continues at coordinate 201,700 of NZ_JASATC010000002.1, forward strand.
GGTAGACCGGACACCCCCAGCGTCTGGTCGAAGCTGTTGAGGCACTTCGAGAACAGTCCGTGCCGTTTGAAGCCAAGACAGATTTATTTTCTGTCTCCGTCCTGCATCCACGCTGGGATATCCCTCATCCCATGTAGCACCCGCCACACGTCAATATGGTCATCACGCTCGATATAGAAGACCAGGTAGGGATAGCGCTTCAATGTCCAGGAGCGCAGTCCCGGCAGATCGAGCTCGTGGGCATATCGCGATGAGCCCGACTCGGGATGCCGGCTGATGTGCTTATAGGCCCGCTCCAGGGCATCGATAAAGCCGAGTGCGGCCTGCTCGGCTTCTTCCTTCAGGTAGTAGCTGACAGCGTCGTCGATATCCTGATTGGCCAGTGCCCGGGGGATGATGGGCTTTGCCTTCATGCCTTTGCGTTCCGCACCCGGTTGCGCAGTGCCTCGAAGTAGCTGTCATCGGCCGGGGCGGTCGGGGCCGAGGCGGCGCCTTCCAGAAGCAGGTTGCGCAGGCGCTGGCGGTCCTGGTCCTTGCGGATCAGTTCGCGGACATACTCGCTGCTGGTGCCGTAGCCTCGCTGGTTGACCTGGTCATCGACAAAGCTCTTGAGGGCGTCGGGCAGGGAGATGTTCATGGTGCTCATGGGAGTCCACCTTTTGGCAAATTTTGCCAAACAATCTTAGCACCTAGGTCCTGTGGCAAGTGTCGAAGAAGTGTCGAAAGTCTTCGATAATCCGAAAGCGCCAGCATGGGCGCATACTGGAAGGCATCGAGTTTCCTTCCTGGCGAGGGCCTTCGATGTCTCATCCGCCTCCGGTAACCCGCGGCGTTCCTGGCTTCGATGAGGACGCGGAAAAACTGCTCGGAGTTGTCCAGCGCACCGTGGCCGAGTTGCGGCCACAAGCGGCGCCAGGGTTGCGCGTCAGTTTGCACAGCGTGCTGGACCGCGACCTAGGTGTGGACAGTCTGGCGCGGGTCGAGCTCTGGTCGCGTATCGAGCACGAGTTCGGTGTGCGTCTGCCGCAGGAGCTGTTCGCCTCGGCCAGTACGCCCGCTGATGTGCTGCAGGTGCTGCGCAGCCGTTCCATCGGCCGGCCTGGCCAGCCAGCCTCCACGGCAGATCCCGTTGCACCCGAGATCGTCGAGTGGCAGGCCCCGGATACCGCAAGCACCCTGGTCGATGTATTGAACTGGCATGCAGATCATCAGCCAGGGCATACCCATGTGCGCCTGCTGGGTGATGACGACCGCCCCGAGGACATCAGCTACGGCGACTTGCAGCGTGAAGCGCGGCGGGTGGCGGCGGGGCTGCAACGCGGTGGCTTGCGCGCCGGACAAACCGCGGCGCTGATGTTGCCGACCGGCCGCGATTTTCTTCGGGGCTTCTTCGGCATCCTCCTGGCCGGTGGCATCCCGGTGCCCATCTACCCGCCGTTGCGCCTGTCGCAGATCGAGGACCACCTGCGGCGCCAGGCTGGAATCCTGTGCAATGCCGAGGCCAGAGTCCTGGTCACAGTGACGGAGGCGAAGCTGCTCGCCCAGTTGCTTCGGTCCCAGGTTCCGAGCCTTGCGAGAGTCGTCAGCGTGGCCGAGTTGGAGGGCGAGGAACAGGAATGCATGACGCCGACGCGGCTACCCGCAGATATTGCTTTTCTGCAGTACACCTCAGGCAGCACCGGCCAGCCCAAGGGGGTGATGGTGAGTCATGCCAACCTGCTGGCCAACCTTCGCGCTATGGGCACTTCGCTCCAAGTGGGGCCACGGGATGTGTTCGTCAGCTGGTTGCCCATGTACCACGACATGGGGCTGATAGGCGCCTGGCTGGGCAGTCTGTACTACGGCTTCAGCCTCGTGCTGATGTCGCCGCTGGCTTTCCTGGCCAGGCCGGCACGTTGGTTGTGGGAGATCCATCGTTTTCGCGGCACCCTGTCGGCGGCCCCCAACTTCGCCTACGAACTGTGCCTGAGCAAGATCAATGACGCCGAGCTCGAAGGGCTGGACCTGAGCAGTTGGCGCTTGGCCCTCAATGGCGCTGAACCGGTCAACCCGGGCACTTTGCAGCGCTTTGCCGAGCGTTTTGCCCCCTACGGCCTGGAGCCCGGTGCGCTGGCACCGGTCTACGGCCTTGCCGAAGGCACCTTGGGTGTAGCCTTCCCGCCACTGGGGCGTGGGCTGCGGGTCGATCGGGTGCAGCGCGAGGCCTTCCAGGTCCGGGGGCAGGCCCTTACCGCAGAAGTCGACGACGGCGCCACCCTGAGCTTCGCCTCCTGCGGCCGGCCCTTGCCGGGTCACCAACTGCGCATAGTCGATGGCAATGGCATCGAGTTGCCCGAGCGTCGGGAAGGCCGTCTGCAGTTCAGCGGGCCGTCCACCTGCGCCGGTTACTACCGTGCTTCGGAGGAGACTCACAGGGTGCTGCGCGATGGTTGGATGGACTCCCTCGACCTGGCCTACATGGCTGATGGCGAGCTCTACCTCACCGGGCGGTCCAAGGACTTGATCATCCGCGCTGGACGCAACATCTACCCCTACGATGTCGAAGCGGCGGTCGGAGGCCTCGCGGGCCTGCGGAAGGGTTGCATCGCGGTATTCGGCAGCCCGGACCCGGCCACGGGCACCGATCGACTGGTGGTGATGGCAGAAAGTGCCGAGAAGGACCCGGCTGCGCGGCAGCGTTTGCGTCAAGCGATCAATCGAGTGGTGGTCGACCTTACCGGAGTGCCGCCTGACGACATCGTCCTGGCGCCGCCCCGGAGCGTGCTCAAGACCTCCAGCGGCAAGATCCGCCGGGCTGCCTGCCGCGAACTGTACCTGCGTGACGAAGTGGGTCGGCCTGGCCTGGCTCCGTGGCGCCAGGTACTGCGCTTACTGGCGCAGACCCTCCACGGCTATCTCGGCCGTGCTTGGCGATCGGGCCGCAACTTGCCCTACGCCGTCTATATCTGGCTGCTGTTCTGGCTGGTCGCGCCGCTGACCTGGCTGGGCGTGGTGATCCTGCCGCGTGAGCGCTGGTGCCGCGTCTTTACCCAGCTGTCCGCGCGTCTGTTCGTGCGCCTGGCCGGGGTGCCGTTCAGCGTCGAGGGCGTGGAGCACATGCCGAAGAGTGGGCCGAGCGTGCTGGCCGCCAATCATGCCAGCTACCTCGACGGTGTCATCCTCTGCGCGGCGCTGCCGCCGCGGTTCGCCTTCGTTGCCAAGCGCGAGCTGGCCAGCCAGTGGTTCGCGGGCCTGTTCCTGCGCAAGCTCGGCGCGCGCTTCGTCGAGCGCTTCGACCTGCAACGCAGCGTCGCGGACAGTGAGGCCCTGACCGAGGCGCTGGGGTCTGGCCAGGCCCTGGTGTTCTTTCCGGAAGGGACCTTCAGCCGCGCGCAGGGTCTGCGCCCCTTCCACATGGGCGCCTTCATGCTCGCCGCGAATGCTGGTGTTCCCCTGGTACCGGTTGCCATCCGTGGCACGCGCACGGTACTGCGTGATGGCCAGTGGTTCCCGTTGAGGGAAGCGATTCACGTCAGCCTGTGCGCGCCATTGCTGGCGCAAGGGCCCGGCTGGTCGGAGGCTATCAGCCTGCGGGATGCGGCAAGGGCGGAATTGCTGGAGCACCTGGATGAATCGGAACGCGCCCTGAGTTCCGTGTGAGTTTGTGGCGCAGCGAGTCGCTGCCTTTCGAGGCTTGAATCGCTGTCTTCCCGCCATACATGCAAAGCCCCGCAGACGAAGGTCGGCGGGGCTTTTTACTTTCAAAGGACTGAAAAGGCCCAACGCCCTAGGCGCTGGAGCACATCCGCGCCGCATTGATCAGCCGCCCTTTGTCCTGCCAGGCATTGCGCTGGTACACGGAGTAGTGATTCTGGCCTTGGCCGCTGGTGAGTTCGACAAGCCCGTATGCCTTGTCGGGTTCAGTGCTGCCAACGAACAGGAGTGTCTTGCCACTTTCCTCCGTGGTGAAGGTCTGGGCGTCTTGCCGAATACCGTCCTTCACGCAGCTTATGTAGTCAGGATTCGCCCTGGTCGTGATGCCGGAGGTTCCATCACGGCTGGCTCTGATGTCGGGGTTGTGCGTACAGCCTGTTGCGATCAGCAGGGCGGAAAGAAGCGCGAAACTGCCGCTACGGATCAATGCTGACGAGGGGCCAGGGGTCATGTTCTTCATGGCGGTTGCTCCAGGCTGGTGCATTTGGCCGGTCGGTGTGTGGCCGGTTGGCCGTTCGGGCAGGGCGTCTGGGAGCGGAGGTAATCGACGGGAGGGGCGAGAATCCTCCCCCGGTGACCACTGCCTATGTGAATCAAGTGTATTCCCGCCGTTCGCCATTGTTTGGCCGGGCGATTACTGGTCTTGAAAACCGTTTTTCTTTCGCCTCTCCACCAGCCATCGGATTTTTCCTGGAGTTCCTGAGGTTCGTGCGCTATTGCTTATCAAGTGCATCTAGCAATGTGATGCGCCAGGAGCGATTCGTGATCGAACCAGATTACTGGGTGGAGCTGCGTCAGCTCTCTCTGAACGCATCTGCCGCGCATATCGCCATGGTGGCCTTCCTGGAAGAAGCGGCAGTCCCTTGGTCGGATGACCAGATGGCGGATTTTGCGCGGCTCGCGTTGGCTGAGCGGATGGCAATCAGCGCGTACACAACCTGCTGTTCACGCCTTGCGAGTCGAACGTTGGCGCCGGCCCGATTGCGGCTGGCTGTTGGTGAGTAGGCTTTCGTAGGGGTTCTGACTGGCTTCAGGACAGCGGCTCGGACACGACCTCGATCAACCCTTCATCATCATTGCGCACATCATTTACCCGCGTGGACACTGCGCGCCCCACGAAGTCACTGCGCGCCTTGGCCATGGCGCGCTGTACCTGTTCGTCTGTTGTATCGGGCGCCAGCCACAGGTCGAACTGCTCGGGCGCCAGGACCACTGGCATACGATTGTGGATCGCACCGATTGAGGGGGCGGCTTCTCGGGTGAGCAGGGCGCAGGAGGTGATGGGCTGGCCATCCGGGGCGTGCCAGGTGGCCCACATGGCGGCGAATGCCAGCACGGCGTCGTTCGGGCTGAAGAGGTAATAGGGCTGGTGGACCAGCCGGCCGCGGGCGTTGCGGACTTCCTCGCGTGGGTTCCACTCATACCAACCCAGGGCCGGCATCAGGCAGCGCTGGGTGCGCAGGCTCTGTCGCCAAAGGGGCTTGCTGGCGGCTTCTTCGCTGCGGGCATTACAGGACATGGTCGGTGGCTTCGCTTCCTTCCACCAGGCAGGGATCAGGCCCCAGCGGGCGGATGCCAGTTGCAGTTCGCCCTGTTCGTCCAGGCGCAGCATCGGGACGATGCTGGTGGGCGCCACGTTGAAGCTCTGGACCCAGCGTCCGGAGTCGCGGGCGCCGATGTGCCAGTAGTCTTCGATGGCGCGTTCCGAGGGGCTGACATAGCGGCCGCACATGGCAGGTTCCTGTGTCCGGGGATGGATTGAGCATAGGTCCTGCGAAGCCTTGGCAGGGGTGAATGACATGATATGGCCACCTTTTTAATGGCCAGGTGCCTGTATATCTGCAGCGAACTTCTGCGAAAAAGGCGACAAGCTGCACGTTTTTTACAAGGAGCCGGAAGAACTGAACGACCTTGCGCCAGTCTCTTCTCTCAGGCCTGCCCCCGAGGAAGCCGTACAGGACAGTGGCGCAACGCCATGGCGGGCCACCTACAACCACTTCAAAAGGATTGAAGTCATGACCCACAAGAACAGCGTCAGATGTGTTGTTGGTTCCCTGATTCTCGCCGCTTCCACTTCCACCCTTGCCGCTCCGATGCCTGAAGGCGATGCCTTCACCGAGTTCTGGAGCCCCGGTAAACCCAACCCCGCCCTTTGCAAGTCGCCGGTCCTGGTCGGTACGCCCCTCGGCCTGCCGCGCTGCCTGCAGGCGAACAATGTGATGCACCGCCTGCAGGAGCTGCAGGACATCGCCACCCTCAATGACGGCAACCGCGCCGCCGGCCTGCCGGGCTACCAGGCGTCGATCGACTATGTGAAGAAAACCCTGGAGCGCGCCGGCTATCAGGTGCGGGTGCAGCCGTTCCCCTTCACCGCGTTCTTCCCCAAGGGGCCGGGTACCCTGCAGGCATTGGCGCCACAGCCGTCGAGCTATGTCTGGGAGGAGGACTTCAACTACCTGTCGCAGACCGACCCCGGTGATGTCAGCGCCCCCGTGGTAGCGGTGGATCTGTCCCTCGGGGCTGGCAACGCCTCCACCAGCGGTTGCGAGGCGGAGGACTTCGCCGGCTTCCCCAGTGGCGCCATCGCCCTGGTCCAGCGCGGTAGCTGCAACTTCGAACTGAAAGCGGAGAACGCCGCCGCTGCGGGTGCGGCGGGGGTGATCATCTTCAACCAGGGCAACACCGAGGACCGCAAGGGCCTGGAGAACGTCACCCTGGGTGACACCTACGAAGGCGGCATCCCGGTGCTGTTCGCCACCTATGACAACGGCGTGGCCTGGTCCCAGACCGCCGGCCTGCAGCTACGCATGGTGGCGGACGTGATTCGCGAGAAGACGCAGACCTTCAACCTGGTGGCCGAGACCCGGCGCGGCAATCCGAACAATGTGGTGATGGCCGGTGCGCACCTGGACTCGGTATTCGAAGGCCCTGGCATCAATGACAACGGCTCGGGCAGTGCGTCTCTGCTGGAGATGGCCGTGCTGCTGCGCAAGGCGCATCCGCAGAACAAGGTGCGCTTCGCCTGGTGGGGGGCCGAGGAGTCCGGGTTGGTGGGCTCGACCTTCTACGTCAACAGCCTCAGCGATGAGGAACGGAAGAAGATCAAGGCGTACCTGAACTTCGACATGATCGGTTCGCCCAACTTCGGCAACTTCATCTATGACGGCGACGGCTCCTCCTTCGGCCTGCAGGGCCCGCCCGGCTCGGCTGCCATCGAGCGTCTGTTCGAGGCTTACTTCACGCTGCGTGGGGAGCCGTCCGAGGGCACCCAGATCGACTTCCGCTCCGACTATGCGCAGTTCTTCGAAGTGGGCATCCCCTTCGGTGGCCTGTTCACTGGCGCCGAAGACATCAAGAGCGAAGAGCAGGCGCAGAAGTACGGCGGCGCTGCTGGCCAACCCTTCGATCCCTGCTACCACCAGGGATGCGACGACACCGCCAACATCGATCTGAACGCTCTGGAGATCAACGGCGACGCCATGGCCTTCGCCACCAGTTGGCTGTCGCTGTCGACGAAGATCATCGACGACGAGATCGCCGCGGCTGCCGAGCAGGCGAAAGGTGCGACTACCCTGCGTCAGCAGTCGGTGCGCCAGGTCGAGCGCTGGGGTAACCACTACGTCAAATAGCGGACTGGACGCCTGACCTGTGGGAGCCACGCGCTCCTGCAGGCCTTCTGTCTTTTCTGGATTGACCGGGAGAAGTCTCTGCTATTTACTGTATATAAATACAGTATTCTTAGGATTTCCCCCCAATGGCCTTGATGATTGTTCCTGGCCCTTTCGGCAGCCCTTCCCCGGGGCTGCCGTTTTTCTCTTCCGACAATGGATGGGCCTGATGGGCGCTGTCGTTGCCCTCGACGCCCTGCTCAACGAGCGGCGGGTCTGGAAAGGCCAGTCCGGTGCGCAGCCGGCCGGCCGCGAGCAACCCACCGGCCATCGCGTTCTGGACAGCGTGCTGCCGGGCGGTGGCTGGCCTGAAGCCGCGCTCAGCGAAATCCTGGTTCCAGCTGCGGGCCTGGGTGAGCTGCGCCTGCTCTGGCCCACGCTGGCACGGCTGACCGCCAGCGCCGAGCGCGTGGTGCTGGTGGCGCCACCGCATATTCCTTATCCACAGGCCTGGCGGGCAGCCGGCGTGGACCTGCGTTGGCTGGCGCTGGTTGAGGCCAGCGGCCGTGATGCACTCTGGGCGGCTGAGCAGTGCCTGCGTTCCGGCAGTTGCGGCGCCGTGCTTTGCTGGCCGCAGCAGGCCGACGACCGTGCCTTGCGCCGCTTGCAGGTGGCCGCCGAAACCGGGCAGACCCTGGCCTTTGCCTACCGGCCGATCGATGCCGCCCTCAACCCCTCGCCAGCGGCCCTGCGCGTTGCCGTTGATGGACAGCCGGCGCAGTTGCGGGTGCTCAAGTGCCGGGGTGGGCTGCCACCTGCCGCGCCCATTGTTCTGGCTCGGTAAATCCTCATGCGCTGGGCCTGCATATTGCTGCCGCAATTGGCGCTGGATGGTGTACTGCGCGGCCACCCCGACCCCGAGGCACCCCTGGCGCTGGTGACCGGCACACCCCAGCGCCGTGTGCTGCGTGCGCTCAACCCGGCGGCCAGGAGCCTGGGCTTGCGTCCCGGGCAGTCATTGACTGCTGCCCATGCCCTGACCCGTGACTTCGCCCTGGTGGAATACGACCCGGCTTCCATCGAGCGCTGGCAGCAGTTGCTCGCCGCCTGGGCCTATGGCTTCAGCTCCCAGGTCAGCCTGCGTTATCCGCGTTGCCTGTTGTTGGAGGTGGAATCCAGCTTCGCCCTGTTCGGCCCGTGGCCGCGCTTCGAGGCGCGCTTGCGGGGGGAGCTGGCGGCCTTGGGCTTTCGTCACCGCATCGTCGCGGCGCCCAACCCGGTGGCGGCGCGGATGTTGGCCAATGCCTACGATGGCCTGGCAGTGGCGAACCAGGGTGAGTTGCGCGAGGTCCTGGGGCGGATGCCGGTGGAGCGAGCTGGCCTGGCTCGGGAAACCGTTACCGCTTTCATCCGCATGGGGCTGCGTACTGTCGAACAGGTGCTGGCGCTGCCCCGGAGCACGGTCGCCCGGCGCTTTCCGGCCGAGGTGCTGCAGCACTTCGATACCCTGCTCGGCGAGCGTCCGCTGGCGCTGGAGTGCTACCGGCCGCCGGATGAGTTCGACCTGCGTATCGAGCTGAATTTCGAGGTGGAATCCCACCAGGCGTTGCTCTTCCCCCTGCGCCGTCTCACCGCCGACCTGGCCGCCTTCCTCGCCAGCCGCGACAGCGGGGTACAGCGCTTCACCCTCTATCTGGAACACCGCGACATCCCGGACACACAGGTGCCAGTGGGTTTGCTCAGCGCCGAGCGCGAGGCGGCCATGCTCTTCGAACTGGCTCGTGGGCGCCTGGAGCAGTTGCAGGTACCGGCGCCGGTGCGCGCTTTCCGCCTGCAGGCGCGGGACCTGCCGGCCTTCGTGCCGGAGCGGCGCGAGCTGTTCGATGAGCGCCCGCAACAATCCCTGCCCTGGGAGCAATTGCGCGAACGTCTGCGGGCACGCCTGGGGGACGATGCCGTGCACAGCCTGGCCGCTCGTGCCGATCACCGCCCCGAATGCGCCTGGCAGCTGGACGTCGATGCCCCGCAGGTGCCGATCCTGGCTGGCCCACCGCGTCCCGGTTGGCTGCTGCGTGACCCGGTGCTGCTGCGGGAGGGCAGCGTGCGCATCCTGGCCGGCCCCGAACGCATCGAGTCCGGCTGGTGGGATGGCAGCGATGTACGCCGTGATTACTACCTGGTGGAAACCCGAGGCGGCCAGCGTGGTTGGGCCTTCCGGACGGTGAACGGGGAGGGGCCGTTGCTGTTGCACGGCTGGTTCGCATGAGCGCCTACGCCGAGTTGCATTGCCTGTCCAATTTCAGCTTCCAGCGCGGAGCCTCCAGTGCCGACGAATTGTTCCAGCGGGCAGCGCGTCATGGTTACACAGCCCTGGCGATCACTGACGAATGCACCCTGGCCGGTATCGTCCGTGCCTGGCAGGCAGCGAAGAAGGCCTCGCTGCCCCTGGTGATCGGCAGCGAGGTGCGCGTCGATGGCGGGCCCAAGCTGGTGCTGCTGGTGGAGAGCCTGACGGGTTACCAGCACCTCTGCCGGATCATTACCCAGGCCCGGCGGCGGGCGCAAAAGGGGAACTACCGATTACTTCGCGAGGACATGAGCGAATCCACCGACGGCGTGCTGGCAATCTGGGTGCCCGACCGGGAAGACGATGAGCGTGAAGGCCCCTGGCTGCGCGAGTGCTTCCCCGAACGCCTGTGGCTGGCAGTGGAGCTGCACCAGGGCCCGGATGACGCCAGCCGCCTGGCTCGACTGCTGGCCCTGGCCGAGCGCCTCGAGATTCCTGCGGTGGCGACCGGCGATGTGCATATGCATGCCCGTGGCCGCCGCGCCCTGCAGGATTGCATGACTGCCGTGCGCCACCATTGCACCCTGGCCGAAGCGGGTCACCGGCTGTTCCCCAATGGCGAGCGCCACCTGCGTCGCCGCGAAGTGCTGGCCAGCCTCTACCCGCCGGAGCTGCTTGCCGAATCGGTGCGCATCGCTCGCCGTTGCGGTTTCAACCTGGGCCAACTGAACTACCAGTACCCCCGTGAGCTGGTGCCAGACGGCCAAAGCCCCACCACCTGGCTGCGTCTCGTCACCGAGAAGGGGTTGGTCCGTCGCTGGCCCGATGGTGCGCCGGAGAAAGCCCGGATGCTGGTGGAGAAAGAGCTCGCACTGATCGCTGAGCTGGGCTACGAAAGCTATTTCCTCACGGTATACGACATCGTCGAGTTCGCCCGCAGAGAGAGCATCCTCTGCCAGGGGCGCGGTTCCGCGGCCAACTCGGTGGTGTGCTTTGCCCTGGGCATCACCGAATTGAACCCATGCGATGCCACCGAACTCCTGTTCGAACGCTTCATGTCCCGGGAACGCAACGAGCCACCGGACATCGACGTAGACTTCGAGCACGAACGCCGCGAGGAAGTCATCCAGTACGTGTTCCGCCGTTATGGGCGGGGCAGGGCGGCGCTTACCGCCGTGGTCAGCACCTATCACGGGGCCGGTGCCATTCGCGATGTGGCCAAGGCCCTGGGGTTGCCGCCGGACCAGGTCAACGCCCTGGCTGACTGCTGTGGCGGCTGGAGCGACCAGGCCCCCTCGGCAGAGCGCCTGCGCGAGGTGGGTTTCGACCCGGACAGCCCGGTGCTGCGCCCGGTGCTGGCGCTGACCAACGAGCTGATCGGCTTTCCCCGGCACCTCTCGCAGCACCCCGGCGGTTTCGTGATTTCCGAAGCGCCGCTGGACAGCCTGGTGCCGGTGGAAAACGCCAGCATGGCCGAGCGCACCGTGATCCAGTGGGACAAGGACGACCTTGACCTGGTGGGGCTGCTCAAGGTGGACGTGCTGGCGCTTGGCATGCTCAGCGCGTTGCGTCGCTGCTTTGCCCTGATCGAGCACTATCGCGGCACCCAATGGACCCTGGCCACGCTGCCCAAGGAGGACACCGCCACCTACGAGATGATCAGCCGCGCCGACACCATCGGCGTATTTCAGATCGAGTCGCGGGCGCAGATGTCCATGCTGCCGCGCCTCAAGCCCAGGACCTTCTACGACCTGGTGATACAGGTCGCCATCGTCCGGCCGGGGCCGATCCAGGGCAACATGGTCCATCCCTACTTGCGCCGGCGTAACAAGGAAGAGCCGGTGACCTATCCGAAGGAAGAACTCATCCCCGTTTTCGAGCGGACCCTCGGCGTGCCACTGTTCCAGGAACAGGTGATGCAATTGGCCATGGTTGCCGCCGACTACACCCCCGGCGAGGCCGATGAGTTACGTCGCAACATGGCGGCCTGGAAGCGTCACGGCGGCCTGGAACACCATCGTCAGCGGCTCACTTCGCGAATGCTCGCCAAGGGGTATGAACAGGCGTTCATCGAGCGGATCTTCGAACAGATCAAGGGTTTCGGCAGCTACGGTTTTCCCGAGTCCCATGCGGCCAGTTTCGCCCTGCTCACCTATGCCAGCTGCTGGCTGAAATGCCATGAGCCGGCCGCCTATGCCTGCGCCTTGATCAACAGCTGGCCCATGGGTTTCTACAGTCCCGACCAGGTGCTGCAGGATGCCCGCCGTCATGGCATCGAAGTGCGTCCGGTGGATGTGCAGCATTCCGACTGGGACTGCTCCCTGGAGTCGCTGGAGCTGGGGGGCGAACCGGCTATCCGCCTTGGGCTGCGCATGGTGAAAGGCTTTCGTGAGGACGATGCACGACGCATCGAGGCGACGCGGCAGGCTGCGCCTTTCAGCAGTGTGAGCGACCTCAGCCAACGCGCCCATCTGGATGCTCGCGCTCGCGAACTGCTGGCCGATTCCGGCGCCCTGCGCGGTCTGGCCGGTCATCGCCATCGGGCGCGCTGGACGATGGCCGGGGTGGAGGTGCAGGCGCCACTCTTCGCCGATCTGCCGGAGCAGGAGGAAGCGCAGGTGGCGCTGCCGCTACCCAGCGTGGCGGAAGACATGCTCACTGACTACGCAACAGTGGGCACCACCCTCGGGCCGCACCCCATGGCGTTGCTACGGAGTGCGCTGCGCAAGCGGCGTTGCCGCAGTTCGCGGGAACTGCTGGCGGTGGAACATGGGCGGCAGGTCAGCGTCGCCGGCCTGGTGGTGGGGCGGCAGCGTCCGCAGACCGCCAGTGGGGTGATTTTCGTCACCCTGGAAGACGAACACGGCATGGTCAATGTGGTGGTCTGGCACGACCTGGCGGAACGCCAGCGCCGTGTGCTGGTGGGCTCGCAACTGCTGCAGGTGGATGGCCGCCTGGAGTCGGTGGACGGCGTGCGCCACCTCATTGCCCGACGTCTGCACGACCTCACGCCGCTGCTTGACGGGCTCGATGTGAAAAGCCGGGATTTCCACTAGGCAGACGCTCCATCCCACGAAGAGCCGCATCCACAAAAATGCATATTTCGCCGAAAATGCCGACGCTTTTGTGGGTTTTTCAGGGGCCTATTTATTCGCCAAGGGGCGCATTGCGCGCCCGTTCTTCAAGAAGTTCAGTGCGGAGTAATCGGGGAGTCTTTCGCCTTGTGCCGCCGGAACGAGCGGGAGGAGTGGGGCGGCGAAGGCCGGCCGTGGTGATGGTGGTGATGGTGGGAGATCCTGAGCATGGCCCACAGCAGCGCGACCGCTGCCAGCAGCCAGCCCATGATCATCAGGACTATGAAGAATTCGGGACCCATTGCAAACCGCCTCTGGCGCCAAAGTGAAGGACGCACAACCGGAGTCTAGCCGCGACATTGTGACGGTCACTTGAAGCCGGCTGCCTTTGGTCGGCTGGCACGATGGATTCAGACGAGACGCCTATCCGCACTCCTGGACCATGTTGCGCTTGGCCTTCTCGGTGGGTGCGTTTCGGTACTGCTCGGTCCAGAACTGACATTTGGCATCGTTCAGCCGACGCTGCTCCTCCAGGCGTTCCAGGCGCTCGTTGTCCGCGCGCTGGGTGGCGTTGTAGCGCTCCTCGTACTTCTGCAGGCGCTCTTCGCCCGTGCTCGGTGGCGTTGGCGCTGGCTGCGGCGGCGCGGGTGGCGGGGTGAAGACCTGGGCAACCGGGGTCTCGCTGTCGGCCATGTAGAACTGGTAGCCGAGGTAGGCGCTCAGGCTGATGGCGATGAAGCCGAGCCAGACGCCCAGTGCGACGCTGAGGGTCAGGACCACGGGATTGAAGCTGATGCGCAGGATGCGACGTGGGCGAGCCATGGAGCCTCCGAGGCGATGGGCGGCTGTTTCAGTGTACCTCCAGCACCTCGAAGGTTTGGCTGCCGTTGCCAATGGTCAGCGTCACCTCTGTGCCTTCGGCTTTGCCCAGCAGGGCCTGGCCCAGGGGCGAACGGGGGCTGATCACCGTGATTTCCTCGCCGTCGTCCACCACTTTCAGGCCAGCGGCTTCGGGGCCGAGGAACAACCGCTGCTCGCTGCCGTCTTCGGCCGCCAGGAGCACCAGGGCGCTGAGCTGAATGCCGCGTGCGGGATCGAAAGGGCGCAGATTGAGGTGTTCGAACAGCCCCAGCGCCTGCTTGATCTCTGCGGCCCGGCGAGCCTGGCCGGTGGCCAGGTAGGAGGCTTCCAGGCCAAGGGTGTCGTATTTGTTTTCCGCGATGTTCTCGGCGTGGGTCGCTGCCTCGTAGGCAGTCTGCGCCGCGCGTTGCAGCACGTGCAGGTCGGCGGCGAGCTTGTCGAGGATCAGGCGATGGATACGGGCTTTGTCCATGGGGGAAGTCGAGGTCTAAGGGGCAGGCGAAGCATTCTAAGGGGCCAAGCGCGGTGGCGGAAAACAGGTCCGTACAAGAAGGGACGAATCTGTGCACAGAGTTGGCGCAAAAGTACGTTCGTACCAGCTTGGCGAAAGCCCCGGTGGCCCCATTTCATGCCATTCGTCGTCGTCTGGAACACCCGTACAACATAGGTTCTAGCCGCCTTTCCGAGGAAAATGCCCCGCAACGGGGCGTGCAGGGTATTGACAGTTCCAAGTTGTGCACAGACGCGAAGCAGCCTCGCAAACGGCTACCGAAATCCCTTGTAAGCGCTTGATTCTCCGTGCTGAATTCGTAAGTGCATGAAAAATAAGGATTTTTATAATTGGTGAAAAAATCATCAGTTTGAGCGGAGGCCCCGGTCCATAAGCACTTGGTGACGTTTCGAGCATCTTCTTCACAGAGTTATCCACAGCTTCTGTGGATTGTCCCGAGCACTTGCTCTAGAACGCGACCTGCGGCAATTGCAAGACTTTACCTGCCACGAAAAAGGAGTAGAGTTGCGCGCCTTTCCGGCCACCTGCCTCTTTTCATGAAGTACCGCGTTCCCGCCGAATCCATCGTCAATCAGCAAACCTTGCCGACCCGTGTCGCCCTCTGGCTGCTGGACAGCCCGCGTCTGGGCCAGGCGCCTAGCGTGAAGCGGTTCGCCGGCAAGCTGCTCAAGCAGCCGGCACGAGAAGGTGTGGTGGCGGCCCAGAGCCGTCTCGGGCAAATGCTCTGCCGCGACTGCGGCAATCAGCGTGACCGCCGCATCGGCCTGGACATGCTGCGACAGGCCGCCCGTGCCGGTGATCGCCGTGCCCAGCTCGAGCTGGGTCGCCTGTGCAGCCAGCCGCGCATCAACGAGCCGGAGCAAGCCCGCCACTGGCTGGAACAGGCCGCTGCCCAGGGGTCCCACGAAGCCAAGCGCCTGCTCAGCCGCCTAACGCTGCAATCCTGATCGCGCCGCGCGCCGCTGGGTATACTCGCGGCATTCCAGCGCGGAGCCGCTCATGCCCCTAGATATCCCCAACCTGTTGATTGGCCTGCTCGCCGCCGCCGTGCCCCTGCTGGGCCTGGCCTGGCAGCAGCACCGCAAGCTCACCGCCCTCCAGACCGAACACACCCTCCTTGAAGAGCGCCTGGCCAATGCCCAACTGGCCCAGGACGGCCTGGCCGTGCAACTGGATGACAGCCGCGACGAAAACCGCGAGCTCAGCCAGCTCAATTCCGCTCAACAGGCCGAGTTGGCGGCCCTGCGCCGCGAGGCCGAATTGCTCGGCGTCGAACGCCAGAGCGCCCGCGAAGCCTTGCTGGCGTGGAACCAGGAACGTGAGCGCAAGGATGCCGAGTTGCGCCGCCTGGATGCCGATCGCGCCGGTCTTGAGGCCGAACTGCGTGAGCAGCGTGAGGCCCACGAACAACGTCTGGGTGACCTGCAGGCCGCCCGCGACGACCTGCGCGCACAGTTCGCCGAACTGGCGGGGAAGATCTTCGACGAGCGTGAACAGCGCTTCGCCGAAACCAGCCAACAGCGCCTCGGCCAGTTGCTCGACCCGCTCAAGGAGCGCATTCAGGCCTTCGAGAAGCGGGTGGAAGAAAGCTATCAACAGGAGGCCCGCGAGCGCTTCTCCCTCGGCAAGGAGCTGGAGCGCCTGCAACAGCTCAACCAGCGCCTGGGTGACGAAGCCACCAACCTCACCCGCGCCCTCAAAGGCCAGAAGACCCAGGGCAACTGGGGCGAGCTGGTGCTGGAACGGGTACTGGAGCATGCCGGCCTGGAGAAGGGCCGCGAGTACCAGACCCAGGTCAGCCTGAAGAGTGCCGAGGGCGAGCGTTTCCAGCCCGACGTGCTGATCCAGTTGCCGGGAGACAAACAGGTGGTGGTGGACGCCAAGGTCAGCCTGACCGCCTACCAGGCGCTGATCGCCGCCGACGACGAGAACACCCGCAGCCAGGCCCTGAAACAGCACGTATTGTCCCTGCGCAGCCACCTCAAGGGGCTGTCGGTGAAGGATTACCAGCGCCTGGAGGGCCTGCACAGCCTGGACTTCGTGCTGCTCTTCGTGCCCATCGAAGCGGCGTTCGCCGCCGCCTTGCAGGCTGATCCAGGGTTGTTCCAGGAGGCCTTCGAGCAACACATCGTGATCGTCAGCCCGACCACATTGCTGGCCACCCTGCGGGTGATCGACAGCCTCTGGCGCCAGGAGCGGCAAAGCCAGAACGCCCGCGAGATCGCCGAGCGAGCGGGAGCGCTGTACGACAAGTTCGTTGCCTTCGTCCAGGACCTGGACGAGATGGGCAGCCGCCTGCAGCAACTGGACAAGGCCTACGCCAACGCCCGCAACAAGCTGGTGGAAGGCCGCGGCAACCTGATCAGCCGGGTGGAAAACCTCAAGCTCCTCGGCGCCCGCGCCAGCAAGAGCCTGCCCAATGACCTGCTTGAGCGGGCGGCGGGGTTGCCGCTGCTGGATGAGCAGATAGAGGGCTGAGGTTATTGGGCAGACCTTCGGTCTGCTTGGCGAATGAATTCGCCCCTACAGGGATCGCGCCAATGGTGGCGTGTGCCCATTAGGAGAGGGGCCGGGGATGAGGGCGGTGGAGCTCCATGCGGGCTTCCCGGCTGCACCTTCCCCATCGCGTCTGAACTCACTCCCACATGGTCACCCCGCCGCCTCCGCCGCTGCCCTTTGTGCGGCCGGTGAGCTGGCCAGGTAATCCAGCGCCACTTGCAGATCGCCTTCGCTGCGCGGGTGAAAATCCGGTTTGAAGTACCGCAACACCGCCACGCCGATGCTGCCCATGGCAGGCAGCAGGTCGCGCTTGCCCAGGGCGTACCAGAGCCGCAGGAAGCCCCAGTGGTAGCGGGTGGCCGGGTCCTGGCGCATCAGGGTGTGCATGGAGCGGCTGAACAGGAAGATCAGTGCTGAGCTTGCCACCAGCATGTAGAACCAGCGCATCAGCAGGCTGCCCTTCAGGTGTACGTGCAGGTCGTGGGCCACGCAGCGGTGTTCCACTTCCTCGGCACCGTGCCAGCGCAGCAGGTCGAGCATCACCGGGTCGGCGTTGTCCAGGCTGCGGGTGGTGATGATCCAGTTGCCCAGCACGCAGGTGAAATGCTCCACCGCGGCGATCAGCCCGACCCGCTGGCGCAGCCACCAGGGCTGCAGGCGGCGGGTGAGGGCGTTTTCGCCCAGGGGGTAGTCGCAGAGCACCTTCTCGAACAGCCAGTAGATGCCCTTGGTGAAGGGCGTCGGGTCGATGCCGTGGCGCTCCAGGTAGGGTGTGAGGGCGCTGTCATGGACGCGGGCGTGCTGCGCTTCCTGGCGCACGAAACCGCGCACGTCCTTGTGCAGGTGCTCATCGGTAATCAGCGGCAGGGCCTTGTTGTAGACCCGGCAGAACCAGAATTCTCCAGCCGGCAGGATCAGGTGCAGGGTGTTCATGATGTGCGAGGCCTCAGGCTCGCCGGGCACCCAGTGCAGCGGGGTGTCGGCGAAATCGAAGCGCACCTTGCGTTGTTCCAGGCGGTGATGCTCATGGCGCATGGAGATGTCCTCAGGCAGAAAGGTTCATGCGCGCCAGCAGGCGCGGCAGCCAGGGTGCGAAGCGCCATTGGGCGACGCTGAGATGGGCTTCGCTACCCACCGCCTGCACGGCCTTGTTGCGCTCCACCGCATCGGCAATGCGCGCGGCCACGGTTTCGGCGCTGAGGTTGCGGCGCCGGTAGAGCCGCTGCACCTTGGCTTTGCGCTTGGCTTCGGCGTCGCTGTCCAGGCCGTTGAAGCGGGTGGCCTGGATGATTCCGGTGTTGACCAGGCCGGGGCAGATGGCGGTGACGCCGATGCCCTTGCCGGCGAGTTCGGCGCGCAGGCATTCGCTGAGCATCAGTACCGCGGCCTTGCTGGTGGCGTAAGCCGCGTAATTGCGTGACGGCACGAAGGCCGCTGCCGAGGCGACGTTGACGATATGCCCGCCCTTACCGGCATCGACCATCTGTTGGGCGAACAGGCGGCAACCGTCGATCACGCTCCACAGGTTGACCCGCAGCAGACGCTCCCAGTCCTCGGCTCGGGTGTCGAGCATGGCGCCGGCCATGCCGATGCCGGCGTTGTTGATCACCAGGTCGGGGCAGTTGAACTCTGCCTGTACCGAATGGGCGAAGGCCTCCATCTGCGCGCTGTCGCTGACATCCAGTTGCCACGCCCAGGCCTTGGCGCCCAGGGCGCGGGCCAGTTCGGCACTGCGTTCGGCTGCGGCCAGGTCGATATCCGCAGCCAGAACGCTGGCGCCGCGTTCGGCGAACTCCAGCAGGGTGGCGCGGCCAATGCCGCTACCGGCGCCAGTTACCAGCACCAGCTTGCCGGCAAAGCGGCCACTGCCGGGCCGTATCTTCGCCAGACCCAGGGCACGGCTGGCGTTGCCGCCTTCGAGGTGATCGACGAACTCCCGAATCCACCCGGCCAGGCGGCTCGGGTCGGCCATCAGTTGCCAGTGCCCGGCGGCCACCTCGCGCCGCCACAAGCGTGGAACCCATCGATCCAGGTCCTGGAACAGCTGCGGGCGCACGAAGCGGTCGCGGGTGGGGACGATCAGTTGCACCGGCACCTCGGTCGGGCGCTGGCGCGGGCGGAACAGGCTGGTGATGAAGTTGGCGCGATAGAGCTTTACGCCGTGTTGGCCATCGGATGCTTGAGTGGGGTTGGGGCGTGATTCGCGCACGCCCTCCAGGCGCCGCAGCAAGGTCGGCCAGGCGCGGGCGAGCCCGACACGCCAGAGCAACTCCGGCAGCAGCGGGGTGTGGAAGAACGCGATATACCAGGAACTGAACAGCTGCCCGATCACCTGACCGAGCGCGCGTGGGCGCTTTTCCTTCAGGCGCGCGCGCATCCAGTGGCCCACATGGTCGAGGCAGGGGCCGGACACCGTGGTGTAGGAGGCCAGCAACGGTTGGATACGCGGCTCGGTCACCGCTTCCCAGGACTGGATCGAACCCCAGTCATGGGCCACAAGGTGCACCGGGCGATCCGGGCTGACGGCCTTGATCACCGCCTCCAGGTCGTTGGCCAGCTTCTTCAGGCGGTAGTCGCGGGTCTTGCGTGGGATATCCGAGGCACCGGCGCCGCGCACGTCGTAGGCGATGATCTGGTAGTCGGCGGCCAGCTCGCGGATCAGCGGCAGCCAGACTTCGTGGTTATCGGGGTAGCCGTGTACCAGCAGCAGGGTTCGCCCGGTGGCGTTGCCCCAACGATAGGCGGCCAGTTCCACGCCATCGCCCTTCACGGCGAAGCGCTGGGGTTCGAGCATCAGTGGCGCGTTCATGCGGCCACCTGCCTGGGCTGTTGACGGGCCAGCGGCAGGCGTTGGCGCACCAGATCGAGGATCAGTTGGCGATGGTCCATCAGGTCATCCATCAGGCGCTCTACCAGCAGGTTGCTGCCCAGGGCGCCGGAGTAGCCGATATCCGCCGTATAGGCACCCAGGGTTGGTGCGCAGTCGAGGATGAAGGGCATGCCTTCCTCCAGCCGCTGCTTGCCGGGGTAGAAGGCCAGGTTGAAGCCACCCAGGTGGCGCAGCCCATCGAAGCCCTTGAATGCGGTGCGGGGGCCGAACCAGGCGAAGGGCTGGTGGAACCAGTCCTTCACGCCATGATCCTGCAGCCAGGTCTTCATCAGCGCAGCGGTTTCTTTCTCGCTGATGCCGGGCTTGAGTTCGCCGGCGATGGCTTCCGCACAGCGATAGGCCAGTTGCTGCACGTTGCGGAACTCGGACAGGTCTTGGGCACTGAGGGCAGGGGCAGGCATGGTGATCTCCGTGGTGTGACTGTTACATCAGTCAATGTCACGGTCATTCTTGAACAGGAAATCCGACCCTGGCCATAGCCGCGCCCTGCTCGGCGTACCTGCTGTTACCGCGTTACCGCCGGGCGTCAAGGCACGATATAGAGCGGTCGCGATAACGTTTTTTGCGCTGCGCCGGGTCGCGCCCTGTGGCAAGTCCAGCCAATGGTTGGGCCAACTCGGGCGTTGTTGTTGGGGGGAGAGAGGCGGCGATATGATCCGGGCCATGAAAAAAGCCCCTTCCTTTCTCAGTACGTTGCTCAACCAGCCCGCCGAGGCACCGGTGCTGCCGGATGCCGAATACACGGTGGATGAACTGGCCGTCGAGGCCGGTACCACAGTGCGCAACCTGCGTGCCTATCAGGATCGCGGCCTGTTACCACCGCCGGAGCGGCGTGGGCGCGTGGGGATCTACAGCGGCGAGCACCTGGCGCGGTTGCGGCTGATCGGCCAGTTGCTGGAACGCGGTTACAGCATCGCCAGTATCCGCGAGCTGCTGGAGGCCTGGGAGCAAGGGCAGGATCTCGCCCATGTGCTGGGGCTGGAACAGGCCATAGTCGGCGCCTGGAACCTGGTGGAACCGACGCGGTTGGGCTTCGACGAAGTGCAGGCGCTGTTCGGCGCCGACCTCACCGACGACAACATGGATCGCGCGCGTGAACTGGGCCTGATCGAGTTCGCCGGCGACCATCTACGGGTGCTCAACCCGCGCGTGTTCAGTGCCGGGGTGCAGCTCTACCGCTCGGGGATTCCACTGGATGCGCTGCTGGATCAGTTCGCGGCGATCCGCCGTCAGGTGGAGCCGGTATCGGCCGGCATCGTGCGGATGATCGTCGAGCACTTGGTCAACCCGCTGCTCTCCAGCAACTTGCCCCACGTCAGCGAACTGGATGACCTCAATCGCCAACTGCTGGCCCTGCGCCCGCTGGTGGAACAGGTGGTGGACAGCGAACTGGCGCGTGGCCTGCAACTCTCGGCCAATCAGGAGTTGGGAGAGCGCGTAGGGGAGTTGCTCAAGGGGTTCCTGAAGCGCTGAACCTTCAAACCATCAACAGGACAACGGTACCTGCCAGCAGCCCTCCGCCGATAAAGGGAAAGGTGCGCAGCGCCAGTCCTTTGCCGCCGATCACTGCAATCAGGCCCGCTTTCACCAGGCTATTGCTCAGCACCGCGAGGAAGATGCCGCGCCCGGCCACTTCGGCCCCCAGCTCTCGGTTGGCGCCGCCGGCCAACGACAGGGTAATGGCGTCCACATCCGTGAGGCCCGAGAGCAGCGAGACCAGGTAGACGCCCACATCCCCCAAGTAGCGTCGCGCTGCCTCAACCAGGAACAGGATCAGCGCCAGCAACGCGGCGAAGCGCAGGGCCGGGCCCAGCTCGAAGGGGTTTTTCAGGGGCGGCTCGGCATTGGGTGATTCATCCTCGGCGGCCATTCTCCAGTAGAAGAATGCACCGGCGGCGTAGACCAGCGCCGCAATGCCCAGGGGCCAGCCCAGCCTGGGCAGCAGGGTGGGGTTCACCAGGCCGACCTCCAGCAGCACCCGGGGAAACATCAGCGCCGACGTTGCCAGCAGGCCGGCGGCCAGCAGCGGGCGCAGGGACCTGTGCCCGGTGAGGTGGGACAACGTGATGGTCATCGCTGTGGAGGACACTGTGCCGCCCAGCAATGCCGTCAGCAGCAGGCCGCGCTGGGTGCCCACCAGGCGGATGGCAAAGTACGCGGCGAACCCCAGAGCGGCGATCAGCACCACCATCCACCAGGTCGCGTAGGGGTTGAAGACTTCCCACGGTCCGTAGCCTTTATTGGGCAACACCGGCAGCATCACCACAGAGATGAACAGCAGCTTCAGGGCCGCTGAGAGTTCCGTCTCCTGCAGACGGAACAGCGCCTTGTGCAGTTCATCCTTGAGGCTCAACAGCAGCGCAACGACCACGGCTCCGGACGCGGACAACGTGTGATAGCCAGCCACCGCCAGGCTGCCGAGAAGAAAGGTGATGAGCAGGGTCAACTCGCTGGAGAGTCCCAGGTCGCCCACATAGACGAGTTCGCCGAAGTACGACGCGATCACCAGCACGGCGAAGCAGGCGAAGATCGCTACCCAGACCGCAGTGCCGAACTGCTCGCCAAGAAAGGCGGCGAACCCGCCGAGCAGCCCGGTGAGGCCGAAGGATCGGATGCCCGCCACCAGCCGCAGGGCCTCCTTGTTGCGCTCGCGCCAACCGCGCTCGGCGCCAATCAGCAGGCCAACGGCAAGGGCGCTGGCGAAGTCGAGCAGGACATCCGTAGCTTCGGGCATGGCGCTTCCTTTCATCGGGATAGGAAGCAGTCTAGACCCGGGGAGGGACGAAACCTTGATTTGGGTTGGCGCCGAGAAAAGCGCGAGCTGACCGTTCAGGACACTTCCGTTGTCGGCATCACCCCATCAACGCCGCTCGCCGTCCCCGCTCCAGTCGCACGCTAGCCAGCAGCAACAGGCCGACCACGAAGTAGCTGCCGGTGATGAGCATGGCCAGGCGGTGGTCGCCGCCGGACAACCAACTGGCCAGGCCGTAGGTCATCGGGCCGAGGATCGCGGAGAGCTTCACCGCCTGGCCCCAGAGTCCGAAGAACTCCGCCAGCCGTGTGGGTGGGGCGAGCAGGCCGACAATGGCGCGCCCCGCCGACTGGCTGGCGCCCATGCACAGGCCGGCAATATTGGCGGCGGCCCAGAACAGCGCCGGGCCGCTGGCCAGCCAGACCATCCCCACCATGGCCAGCCAGCCCAGCAGGGTCAGCGCCAGGGTGGGGCGATGGCCGATGCGATCCTGCAGCCAGCCGAATAGCACGGCGCCGATCGAGGCGGTGATGTTGACGATGAAAATCAGCAGCAGAGTGTCCTGGGTGGTGAACCCCATCACCTGATTGGCGTAGATGGCCGCCAGGCTGATCACCGCGGCGATACCGGCCTGGTAGCAGACGGTACAGGCGAGAAAACGCATCAGGTCGCGGTAGCGCCCGGCGTCGCGCATCGTCTGGGCAAAACGTGTCCAGGCCCCACCTTCCGCTGCCGGTTGCGGCTGGCTGCGCTCCTTCAGGTAGAGAAAGGTCGGGGTGCTGGCCAGGGCGAAGAGCAGGGCGGTGATGAGCACGCACACCGGCACGAACTGCGCGGCGGTTTGCCCCTGGCCCTGCGCCCAACTGACATAGCCCAGGCAGGCGCCCAGGCTGACCAGCCCGCCGATATAGCCCAGGCCCCAACCCCAGCCGGATACCCGGCCC
The DNA here is from genome assembly GCF_038440135.1 of Pseudomonas sp. OTU5201. Lineage (NCBI taxonomy): Bacteria > Pseudomonadati > Pseudomonadota > Gammaproteobacteria > Pseudomonadales > Pseudomonadaceae > Pseudomonas > Pseudomonas sp. OTU5201. The sequence goes on from NZ_JASATC010000002.1 coordinate 224,819, forward strand.
AGCGCATCGTCGCGGGCAAGCTCGGGCAGGAAGGCGGCAATCAGGTTCTCCCCGGTGCCGAAGAAGAAGTTCGACAGCACCACGAACAGCACCGTCAGTGCCAGGGCGCCGGGTCCGGCCAGGGCCAGCGCGGCGGTGAAGACCACACAGCCGAGAGCGCTGAACAACAGTAGGCGTTTCTTGCAGGCGGCAGCGTCGGCATAGGCCCCGATCAATGGCGCGGTGAGGATCACCAGGGCGTAGGAGATGGCGAGGGTGCTGGTCCAGGCCAGGGTGCCCCAGGGTTTCCCCTCGGCGACCACGGCAACGAAATAGGCGTTGAAGACAGCGGTGATGATGACCGTTGTGTAGCCGGAGTTGGCGAAGTCGAACATCGCCCAGGCCCAGATTTCCCGGCGCGTCACACCGGTGGCAAGGCTGGATCGCATGGCACTTTTCCCCTGTCGAACGTCCCGGAGAGCCTAGTCCGACCCGCGCCATCACGCGACCGTGGCGCTTTTTTACCCTGTTCGCGATCGGTCGCCGTCCGCTTGCTGTCCGGCGAAACCATCCTGGTGGAAGGCGCCGCCGACGCTCACCGGCTGCTGGAGTCGCGCAAGACCTCCGGGAAGGTCGTGCTCAAACCCTGGATGGCATGACGCTGCGCAGCGCGCGACTTGGCCTCCGGCTCAGTCCAGGCTGCTTCGCAGGGCCTCGATGCGTTTGTCGATCAGCGGCGTGAACAGGGCATAGAGTTGAGCGGGCTGGAGTGCCAGGCGGCGCGTGCTGAACAGGTTACGCGCCAGTTGTGCCAACGCTTCGCGCAGCTCGGTATCGGCGCTGCCGAGCAGGCGATCGTGCAGGTACTGCAGCTGGATGCGCAGCTCCAGCGGACACTCCGGCAGGGCGGCGGCCCGAATCGACAGGCCGCGCAGGCGGCCCAGATCCTCCACCTGCCAACAGCGATCGGCGATGCCTGGCGTGCGCTGGAGCAAACGGCACATGTGCAGTTCCAGGAACCGGATTCGGGCGAGCAGGGACTCCAGGAGGCGGCAGTGGCCTTCGAAGTCCGCCGGGGCCTGGAGCAGAGACCGCCAGGCCCGGTGGTGGTCGGCATCCGGCCAGGCCTGCCAGCTGCGTTCAAGTTGCCGTTCCAGGCACTGGCGGTCCCTCACGGCGTCCTGGCCCGTCTGGCCGCCCAGCGCACGATGGCGCTGCACGCCCTGCATCAACTCAAGGCCCAGCAGCAGGTCACGGTTCAGCGTCTGGACGACACGGCGCTGCCGGCGATGGTTGAGGTTCCAAGGGAGTGCGCAGGCGGCCAGCAGGCCGGCGACTATCAGCAAGGCTTGCAGGATCATCGCGCTACCTCCCCGCTCAGTCGCGACAGGTAACGGGTCAGGCTGTGGAGGCTGCGCGTCTGGCCGCTCTGGGTTTCAAGGCTGTCGCTGATCTGCTGCAGTTGCTCGCAAAGCGCCTGGTTCGCCTGATGATGCTCACCAAGGGCTTGCTGCATGCTGCCGAAGCGTTGCAGGTTCTCCCGGCTCTTCCCCGCCAGCCGGTCCAGGCTCTCCGCCAGTTGGCTGCTTTGCCCGCTGCCCTGCTCCAACAGTTCGCGGTGATGGGCGACCTCTCGGTCGACCTGGCCGACTGCTGCAGTGATGGCTGTGGCCGCCGCAGTGATGCCGCGTGTGGTTGCATCGGTGGCGGTGGCCATTCGCCGTACCTCTTCGGCGACTACGGCGAAGCCGCGGCCATGTTCGCCGGCGCGGGCCGCTTCTATGGAAGCGTTCAGGGCCAGCAGTTGGGTCTGCTTGGCCAGGTCCTGGATGCTTTGCACGGACTGCTCGACCAGCGCCGTGCTGTGCAGCAGGTTTTTCACGGCATTGGCCGTATCGCCCAGGCTGTCGCGAATGTCGCCCATGCCTTCGCCAAGCGCTTCGGCCGCGCGGCAGCCGTCTTCGCCCTGGCCCAGCGCGGCGGAGAAGGCGGTGCGAGCGTCGCTGGCCAGTTCGTCGACGCTGGCCAGGCTGCGTTCGATCTGTTCGCTGGCAGCGGCGATCATGGTCACCCGCTGACTCTGCTCGCTGCCCTGGACATGGGCCGTCTGTGCCAACTGTTCAAGGGCCTGGCTGGAGAAGCGGACCTCACTCTGCAACCGCTCGGCACCGCGCAACTGCTGGTCGCAGCTCACCAGCAGAGTGGCCGGATCGGCGCCGGGCGGGGCATCCAGAAGACGGGCCAGTTCGTCGAGCCAGAACGCATCGCGGCGTCGCTGGTGACGCTCCAGCAACCGTAGGGCGAAGGCGAAGTAAAGCGTGCAGAGCAGCAACCCGAGGGTAACCGGCGCCAGCCCGGCAAGTGCGCTGGCAGTCGCGCAGAGAGCCAGGCCCAGGGGCAGCCATAGGCCCGCACCGGTGGCCGCCAGCAAGGCGCTGCCCGGTTCGAATCCCTGCCAGATGCGCGAAGGCGGCAGGGCCGCGCTGGGTGCAACGGACACCTGGCCGGTGCGTTGCCCTGCCGGAAGCGGAATATCTTTCATGGTCGGCTCCTGTATCGCGCCTGCTTTTCCCGCGGACCGGGACGATACGGTGCGCGGCATCGCAGCCGCGCACCGAAGGCCGGCCCGCTATGGGCCGGATTCACTCAGTAGCTGTACTGCGCCTGCAGCCAGAACTTGTCGGTATCCACCGTACGGCTTCGATCATCCGAGTCGTAGGCGGCGTACTTGATCAGCCCGACCAGACCCTTCACCCCGGGAATCGGATGGGCATAGGACAGGTCGATTTCGCTGCCGTAGCTGTCGCCGTTCCGCTCGGTCTCGAAGTCGTGGTACCAGGCCTGCAGGCTGCCGCCGGCCAGTGGCGCGGTGACGCCGAAGTAGGCGTCCTCGATGCCGTCGGCCGGGGTGGTGAGGAACTGGTCGGCCCAGCCCTGGAACAGGTGCTTGGTCGCCAGCGGCGTCTGGAAGGCGCGGTTGCCCGGTCCGCGGTCTCCGCCCAGCACCTCGTAGCCGGCTTTCAACTGCAGCCCCTTGACGGTGTAGCCCAGCTCGGCGAGGTGGTACTCGCTGTCCAGGTCCTGCGGGTTGTCGGCGTAGTCCTGCTGGCGCGCGTACTCCAGGACATAGGTGAAACCGGCCAGGGCGCCGTTCAAACGCAGGCCTCGGGTTGCACTGGACAGGCTGCCCAAGGGAGCGCTGGCGGTGACGGCGATGTTGTCCAGGCCTAGCAGGTAGCTGTAGGCGGTCACCGTGAGTTCGGGCATGACCAGGTACTGGGCATTGAACAGGTGACTGTGGCCTTCGATGTTGGCCGGGTTGGTGCGGTTGTCGAAGCGGCCGTTGTCCGGGCCGAAAATGCTGTTGATGTTGTCCAGATAGGCATAAGTCAGGGTCAGGCTTTCGAGAGGCTTGAGTTGGCCGAGGGCCGCATCGTAGGTCTGCTCGTTCTGGCGCCAGGCGACGCCGCCGACGAAGCGCTGGTTGTCCAGGTTGATGCGCTGGCGGCCCAGCACGGCGCTGCCGAAAGCCTGGTCGTAGCGCAGCAGAGCCTGGTTGACTTCACTGCCGTCCGGGTCGACCACCATGGCGTAGTCGGTCTGGCCGTTGCGACTGCTGTTGTAGGCGGCATCGCCCAGGCGGCTGACGTTGTCCACTTCCACCAGGCCGGAGAGGCCGTACCACTTGCCGCTCTGGAAGCCCACGCGGGTGCGCAGTGTCTGGGCATTGGCGTTACGCAGGTTGTTGTCCTGCTCGACGTTCTCGTAGCGGTAGCGGGCATCGAGGATGGGCTTGCCCTGGGTGAACAGGTTGCTCAAATCCTCGGCGGCCAGGGCGGCGTGACTGGTGCCGGCAACGGCCAGCGACAACAGGGCGGGCTTCAACATGTGCATAGCGGTCTTCCTAAGTTTGGAAAGCGCAAAAAAAAACGCCGCGGCACCCCAGCTCCGGAAGTGGAGGGGTGACCGCGACGTCGTTGTCGGTTGAGTGGCAGACACGCCGTTGTGCTGACCGGGGGAGGTCAAAGCAGGCTCTGTGCCAGCTTGCTCAAGAGGCTGATTTAAAAGGAATTTATTCAGCGTAAAGAACATTTCGCGATTAAGATCTGTGCATTCGTGGGCCAGGTTGCATTGGACGGGTGCGAGGCTCGCTACAGGAGCCCCTGCATGGGGCATGCGAGCCGGCGTAAATGCGAAAGGGGCGTGACCAACCTTCGCAAAAGGCGGGCACGTCGCAGCCCGGATGAATTCCGTGAGCGCCGGTTGGACTTTCCCCGGATTTCATCCGGGCTACCGGCTGCGGCCCCCACAGCAATGCAAAGGCTCCGTCGCCTCGGCGGGGCAGAGAGAAACAAAAAGCCCGGCGCAAGGCCGGGCGGGTCTTGGGGCGGATGCCTAGGCGGCGGGGCGCTGTTGGCGTTGGTAGAGGAACTCCAGTACAGCGGTGCGGTACGCGTGGTAGCGGGCATCGTTGGCCAGGGTCAGGCGGTCGCGCGGGCGCGGTAGTCCGATCTCGACGATGTCGCCTATGGTGGCGGCCGGCCCATTGGTCATCATCACGATGCGGTCGGAAAGCAGTACGGCCTCGTCCACGTCATGGGTGACCATCACCACCGTGCTGCGCGTCTCGCCGACGATGCGTAGCAGTTCGTCCTGCAGGTGGGCGCGGGTGAGGGCGTCCAGTGCGCCGAAGGGCTCGTCCATCAGCAGCACCTTGGGTTCCATCGCCAGAGCACGGGCGATACCCACGCGCTGCTTCATGCCGCCGGAAATCTCGTTGGGGTGCTTGTGCGCCGCATGCTCCAGACCGACCATCTGCAACGCTGCCGCCGTGCGCTCCTTGAGCCGGGCCTTGCCTTCGCGATGGCCGAAGACCCGCTCTACCGCCAGGTAAACGTTGCCGAAACAGGTCATCCAGGGCAGCAGGCTGTGGTTCTGGAATACCACGCCACGCTCCGGTCCGGGGCCGTCGATTTCTCGCCCGTTGCAGATCAACCCGCCTTCGCTGGCGTCCAGCAGGCCGGCGATGAGGTTGAGTACCGTGGACTTGCCACAGCCGGAGTGGCCGATCAGCGAGACGAACTCGCCGCGGGCGATGCAGAGGTTGACGTTGCTGAGAGCCTGGAAGCGGCCCTTGCGGGTATCGAAATGCTTGCTGACACCGGTCAGCTCGACGAACTTGTCCATGGTCTCTCTCCGGGTCAGTTGGCGTAGTCGAAGCGCTTGGCCAGCCATAGCAGGCTCTGTTCCAGGGCCAGCCCCACCAGACCGACGATGATGATGGCGATGAGGATGTGCTCGACGTTCAGGTTGTTCCATTCGTCCCACACCCAGAAGCCCAGGCCGGTGCCACCGGTGAGCATTTCTGCGGCCACTATCACCAGCCAGGCGACGCCGATGGCCAGGCGGATGCCCGTCATCAGGTGTGGCAGCACGGCGGGGAAGAGGATGCGGGTGAGCACCTTGAACTCGGAGAGTTTCAGGACCCTCGCCACGTTGAGGTAGTCCTGCGGCACGCTGGCGACGCCCGCGGCGGTATTGAGGATGATCGGCCAGATGGAGCTGATGAAGATCACCCAGATCGATGCCGGGCCGGCGGCTTCGAATACCAGCAGGCCGATGGGCAGCCAGGCCAGCGGGGAAACCGGTCGCAGCAGGCTGATGATGGGCGAGAGCATGCCGGCCAGGAAGGCAAATCGGCCGATGGCGAAGCCCAGTGGAATGCCCACCAGAGCGGCCATGCCAAAGCCCAGGCCGACCCGGCCCAGCGAGTGCAGGATGTTCCAGCCGATGCCCATGTCGTTGGGGCCGTTGTCGTAGAAGGGATCGGCGAAGAGTTCCAGCGCCGAATGCCAGGTCGACAGCGGCCCCGGCAGCCCTTCGCTGCGGGCAGCGACCAGGGCCCAGAGGCCGACGAACAACAGCAGGCCAAGCAGCGGTGGGACCAGCGTGCGCGCGAGGTTGCGGATGACCTCCGCGCCGGGCCGGGCCGGGCGCGGGGCGTCGCTGGGGGCGACCTTGGTGGCCGCCGGCAACGGGGTGTTCAGGGGTGCATTCATGGTGGCCTCCCGAGTCAGGCTTTGATGGCAAAGGACTGGGCGTAGGCGGCCGGGTTCGAGCCATCCCACACCTTGCCGTCAATCAGCGTGTTGCTGCGCATCTGGGTGGCCGGCACCGGCAGGCCGAGGGCGCCGGCCGCTTCGCTGAACAGCCGGGTCTGGTTGACCTGGGCAGCGACGGCGGCGTAGTCGGGGTCCTCCTTGATCAGGCCCCAGCGGCGGAACTGGGTCATGAACCACATGCCGTCGGAGAGGTAGGGGAAGTTCACCTGGCATTCCTTGCAGAAGGCCATGGCGTGCGGGTCGTCCCATTGGTTGCCCAGGCCGTCTTCGTAATGGCCGAGGAAGCGTTGTTCGATTACGTCCACCGGGGCGTTCACGTAGGCCTTGCCGGAAATCAGCTTGGCGGTGGCCTTCTTGTTCTCTTCGCTGGCCTCGATGAAGCGGCTCGCATCGAGCAAGGCCATCACCAGGGCCCGCGCCGTATTGGGGTTCTGCTCGACGAACTCGCGCGAACAGCCAAGCACCTTTTCCGGGTGGTCGGCCCAGATCTGCTGGGTGGTGGTCGCGGTGAAGCCGATCTTGTCGAAGATGGCACGCGCGCCCCAGGGCTCGCCGACGCAGAAGCCGTCCATGTTGCCGACGCGCATGTTGGCGACCATTTGCGGCGGCGGCACGGTGATGGTCTTGACGTCGGTCATGGGGTTGATGCCGTAGCTCGCCAGCCAGTAATAGAGCCACATGGCGTGGGTGCCGGTGGGGAAGGTCTGGGCGAAGGTCAGCGGGTTACCGCCTTTGCGGATATGGGCGGCGAGTTGCTCGCCGTTGGTCACACCCGCCTCCTTGAGTTGGCGCGAAAGGGTGATGGCCTGACCGTTCTGGTTGAGGCCCATGAGCACCGCCATGTTCTTTTGCGGTCCGGCGACGCCGAGCTGGGAGCTGTACATCATGCCGTAGAGCACGTGGGATGCATCCAGCTCGCCAGTGTTCAGCTTGTCGCGCACACCGGCCCAGGAGGCTTCCTTGCTGGGGGTGATGGACAGGCCGTATTTGGCGGCGAACCCCTGGGTGGCGGCTACGACCACCGAGGCGCAGTCGGTCAGCGGAATGAAGCCGACCTTCAGTGCGGCCTTCTCAGGGGCATCCGAGCCGGCAGCCCAGGCGGCGCTGCGCAGGAGGTCGGGCGCGGAAAGCCCGAGGGCGGCCACACCGCCGACAGTGCTGGCGATGGCGATGGACTGCTTGAGGAAGTTGCGACGGCTGTTGTTCACCGGCTCTTTGGAATCACGTTCGCTCATGGTGTTGTCCTGATTGGAGGGCAAAACAAAAAACGGCGTACGCCAGAGCTCCCGATAGGGGAAGGAGCTCTGACGGACGCCGTTGTCCGTGATCCGCGGCCCACCGCCGTTGGCGTGCTACGCAGGAATCTGCCGAAGGATTTGCAAAGGCCTTGCCAGTATTTTTCCGCGCCGCGCCAGAGGGCTGCTCAACGCTGCAGAAAGAAGCGAAAAGCTAGCCGAATCAGCAGCTTGCTGAGTATCAAGAATAGGTGGCGAGAGGCGACCGGGCTTCAGCCCGTGGGCCATATGGGTGCGCGGCGATGGGGCACTGAACGAAAAAGGCGCCGCTCCCGCCACCACGAGGGTGGTGACGGGAAACGATGCCATCGTCTTTGAACCGACTCCGCCGTTGGAGCGGGTTCTGTGGCAGGAGTATTGGCAAGCGAGATGCCAGGGTGCCTGACCGCCTGGCGTGAGCGTGCCCTGGTATTACGCCCCGCTCTGTACTACGCGGTAGCTCGGCACGTAGGCCGCGCCGCCCGGCAACTTCATCCGGTGCTGGCGGACGAAGGCCTGGAGCAGTTCGTCCAGCGGCTGCATGACCACGGCGTCGCCGTGGATCTCGTACGGACCGTGTTGCTCGATCAGGCGGATGCCCTTGTCCTTCACGTTGCCGGCAACGATGCCGGAAAACGCTCGGCGCAGGTTCGCGGCGAGCTCGTGGGGCGGCAGGCTGCGGCTCAGGTTGAGGCTGGCCATGTTCTCGTGGGTGGGTTCGAAGGGGCGCTGGAAGCTTTCGTCGATCTTCAGCAACCAGTTGAAGTGGAAGGCATCCGCGCGCTCGCGGCGGAACTGCTTCACCGCCTTCAGGCCCTGGGCCATTTCGATGGCCACTTCCGCCGGGTTGTCGATGATGATCTTGTAGCGGCGCTGTGCGTCCTCGCCGAGTGTGGCGCCGACGAAGGCGTGCAGTTGCTCCAGGTAGGCGGCGGCGCTCTTTGGCCCGGTGAGCACCAGCGGGAAGGGCAGGTGCTGGTTGTCCGGGTGCATCAGGATGCCCAGCAGATAGAGGAACTCCTCCGCCGTGCCCACGCCGCCAGGGAAGATGATGATGCCGTGGCCGACGCGGACGAAGGCCTCCAGGCGCTTCTCGATGTCGGGCAGGATCACCAGCTCGTTGACGATGGGATTCGGCGCCTCGGCGGCGATGATGCCCGGCTCGGTCAGGCCCAGGTAGCGGCCACCGTGGATGCGCTGCTTGGCATGGCCGATAGTGGCGCCCTTCATCGGGCCTTTCATCACGCCGGGGCCGCAGCCGGTGCAGACGTCCAGGCTGCGCAGGCCCAGTTCGTGGCCGACCTTCTTGGTGTACTTGTACTCTTCGGTGCTGATGGAGTGACCACCCCAGCACACGACGATTTTCGGCTCCACGCCCGCGCGCAGGGTGCGGGCGTTGCGCAGCAGGTGGAAGACGTAGTCGGTGATGCCCTGCGAACTCTCCAGATCGATGCGCAGGCTGTCCAGTTCGTTCTCGGTGTAGACGATGTCGCGCAGGGCGCTGAACAGCATCTCGCGGGTGCTGGCAATCATCTCGCCATCGACGAAGGCATCGGCCGGGGCGTTGATCAGCTCCAGGCGCACGCCACGGTCCTGCTGGTGGATGCGGACTTCGAAATCCTTGTAGGCGTCGAGGATGGTCTTGGCGTTGTCGATCTGCGCGCCGGTATTGAGGATGGCCAGGGCGCACTGGCGGAACAGCTGGTACATGCGGCCGGAACCGGCTTTGCTGAGCTGTTGCACTTCGAGTTGGGAGAGGGTTTCGAGGCTGCCCTTCGGGCTGACCTGGGCATTGATGACGTGTCTTCTGGCCATTCGAGATTTCCTTGGAGCGATGCCGGCGGGCCGGACGGCCACACGCGGCGGAATGCGGGGCGCCGTTGTCCATGGCGCGGGCTGAGGCGGTGATTCTTATCTGTGCATTGCGAGGTTACGGAATTGTGTCGCGCAGATCCTTCCCGCGCACGGAGTCAGGTAATAGCGAGATTAGTAGCTGTCTGACAAGGAGTTTCTTGGCGATGTTCAGTGGCGCGGCGTGGTGGACCGTTGGCGTACGGTCCACCTGCGGCTTACTTGCGGGCTTCCAGGATCAGGTTGAAGGGCGTTTCCGTGGCCCGGCGGAAGTGGGTGAATCCGGCCTCTTCGAACACTTTGCGCAGGCGTGCCTCGCCGGCCTGGGCGCCGAGGCCGAGGCCCACTTCCTGGGACAGCGAGTTGGGTGTGCAAATGAAGGTGGAGGCCGAGTAGAACAGGCGGCCGACCGGGGTCATGTTGTCATCGAGATCATCGTTGGCGTAGGGCTCCACCAGCAGCACGGTGCCATCCGGTTTCAGCGTCTGGTAGGCGTGCCTGGCGGCTCCCACCGGGTCGCCCATGTCGTGCAGGCAGTCGAAATAGCAGATCAGGTCGTAGCCGTCGCCTGGATAGTCCTTGGCACTGGCCTGGGCGAAGGTTGCACGATCCGCCACACCTCCTTCCGCGGCGCGCCGATTGGCCGTCTCGATGGACGGGCCGTGATAGTCGAAACCGATGAAGCGCGAGGCCGGAAAAGCCTGGGCCAGGATCACGGTGGAGGCGCCGTGACCGCAGCCGATATCGGCCACCTTGGCGCCGGCCTTCAGCTTGTCGACCACGCCGTCCAGGGCCGGCAGCCACTCGGCTACCAGGTGCGCCCGGTAGCCGGGTCGGAAGAAGCGTTCGGTGCCGCTGAACATGCAGGGGTGGTGGTCGCCCCAAGCCAGGCCGCCGTCACCGCGCATCGCTTTCACCAGCTTGTCCTTGTCGTGGAAGAGTGAGGCAATCACCGAAGCGCCGCCGGCCACGTAAACCGGCGAGTCTTCCTGGGCCAGCGCCAATGCCTGTTCTTCCGGCAGGCGGAAGCGTCCATTGTCATGTTCCATGTAGCCGGAGGCGGCGTGAGCGCTCAGCCATTCGCGCAACAGGCGTGCATTGCAGCCGGTTTTGGCGGCCAGGTCGTCCGGGCTGATCGGCTGACTGTCGGCCATGGCGCGATACAGGCCGAGCTCTTCACCGAGAACGATGTTGGCGAGCATGGCGGCGCCGCCCATATCAGCAACCAGTTTGCCCATGAAATCATTGAGTCTGGATTCGTCCACTGCTTGTCCTCCTCTGGCAAGGGGGCAATCATCTGGCCGGGGCGACAGCGAAATGCGGCGGCGGGGGATATGGTGCAAGGGTGGAAGGAGCCGCGGCAGCCGAGTCGTGCAAAGCTGGAGTGGCTCCTTCCTTGTCCCGCAATCGCAGGACACTCTTAGTTTAGTGGCCCACCGCTGGCCAAATGCTGGCGAGCACTGGTAGCCGATAAGCGGTGCAGTCGCTCAGACGTAGATGCTGACCCCGCCCTTGGCCTGCAACCAGTCGCGGTAGGTTGTCAGGGAGGTGGTTTGCTTGTCGCCGTCGTAGCCGATGAAGCCGATACCACTGTCTTTCTCGTCGAAACCGGCATCGATCAGCTTCTGCACCTTGTCTTTCAGCTTCAGGGCATCCTCGCGGTCCAGTTCGGACACGTCCGGTAGCTCGATCTTACTGTTGCCGGTATTCGACTGAGCGTTGTCCGTGGCGCGCGTACTGGTGGGCTGGCTACCGCTGATGGCTCCGCCACCGCTCATGGCGCGAAACAGGCCGCCACGGCTCTGGGCGATCAGGGCGTTGGCATAGCGGCGCAGGTCGGCCACCGGATCCTGGGTGGTGGTCGATTTGTCTTCGGCCTTGTTCGTGCTGGTGCCGCCGGTGTTGCTGGTGGCGGTGCTGCTCCTGGAGGCGAATCCCAGGTAGCTGGTCAGGGCCGATTGGCTGGAAATGGTGGTCATGGCAGGTCCTCTGCTCGATCTGGCCACCGGCTCAGCAGGAATCGGGCCAGTTCGCTGAGGGGCCCGTGGTTGCTGGACGTTAGTGCCAGTCTATCGGCAGGGTCTTGCCGCCTCCGGGCAAGGGCCTGCCGCTGGAGGCGGACGACCATCGGTCCGTCCCCCTTGAGCCTCTGCCGGGGGCCAACCATAGTGAGGGCCATGACCTTGATCTGCCAATCCGACCCGGCCGCACTGGAAGGCTTTCATCCCGCCGTTGCCGCCTGGTTCCGTGCCAGCTTCCCCGCCCCGACGGCGGCCCAGGCCCGTGCCTGGCCGGCCATTCGAGCGGGCGCGAGCACCTTGGTGGCGGCGCCCACCGGCTCGGGCAAGACGCTCACGGCCTTCCTCTCTGCGATCGACGAACTGATCCACGAAGGGCTGGAGCAGGGCGGCCTGCCGGACCGCTGCACGGTGGTGTACGTATCGCCGCTCAAAGCATTATCCAACGACATCCGCATCAACCTCGAAGAGCCCCTGGCCGGCATCCGGGCCGAGCTGGTACGCCAGGGCCTGGCCGATGTGGATATCCGCACCGCGGTGCGCACCGGCGATACGTCCCAGGCCGAGCGCGACGCCATGCGCAAGCGCCCGCCGCATATCCTGGTGACCACGCCGGAGTCGCTCTACATCCTGCTTGGCTCCGAGTCGGGTCGCGCCATGCTGGCCGGCTGCCGCAGCCTGATCATCGATGAGATCCATGCTATCGCCGGCAGCAAGCGCGGCAGCCACCTGATGCTCAGTGCCGAACGTTTGGAGAACCTGTGCGGACGCACGTTGCAGCGCATCGGCCTGTCGGCCACGCAGAAGCCCATCGGGCGGGTGGCGGAGTTCCTCGTGGGCCAGGGGCGCGATGCTTGCACCCTGGTGGATGTGGGCTACAGCCGCCAACGCGACCTGGCCATCGAGGTGCCGCCGGTACCGCTGGAGGCGGTGCTGAGCCATGAGGCCTGGGAGAAGGTCTACGACCGCCTGGCTGAGCTGGTAGCTGCGCACCGCACCACCCTGGTCTTCGTCAACACCCGACGCCTGGCCGAACGAGCCAGCCGCCATCTTTCCGAGCGCCTGGGCAACGCTGCGGTGGCCGCCCACCACGGCAGCCTGGCGCGGGACCTGCGGCTGGATGCCGAGCAGCGTCTCAAACGCGGTGAACTCAAGGTGCTGGTGGCCACCGCCTCATTGGAATTGGGCATCGACATCGGCGAGGTGGAGCTGGTCTGCCAGCTCGGCTCGCCACGTAGCATTGCTGCGTTCCTGCAACGGGTCGGCCGTTCCGGCCACAGTGTTGGCGGCACGCCCAAGGGGCGGCTTTTCCCGCAGTCGCGGGACGACCTGATCGAATGCGCGGCGCTGCTGGATTGCGTACGTCGCGATGAGCTGGATGCCCTGGTCATCCCCCATGCGCCACTGGATGTGCTGGCTCAGCAGATGGTGGCCGAAGTGGCCTGCGAGGAATGGGGCGAAGACGCGCTGTACCAGTTGATGACCCGCGCCATGCCTTATGCGGATCTGGCGCGAGAGCAGTTCGATGCCCTGGTGAAGATGCTGTCCGAGGGCTACAACGGCCGCCAGGGCGTGCGCGGTGCCTACCTGCATCGTGACGCGGTGAACCGTCGCCTGCGCGGGCGTCGTTCGGCGCGCCTGACGGCTATCACGTCCGGCGGCGCCATTCCAGAGGCAGCCGACTATGCCGTGGTGTTGGAACCCCAGGGCGTGCCGGTGGGCAGCGTGCATGAGGATTTCGCCGTGGAAAGCCTGGCCGGCGACGTGTTCCAGCTCGGCAACCAGTCCTATCGCATCCTGCGGGTCGAGCCGGGCCGGGTGCGGGTGGAAGACGCCCAGGGGCAGCCGCCGAATATTCCGTTCTGGCTGGGGGAGGCACCGGGACGGACGGATGAGCTGTCGGCGGGTGTGGCGCGGTTGCGGGCGCGTGTTGAAGAGTTGTTGGGAGATACCGAGCCGGCGGATGCCGCCCTCACCCCCGGCCCCTCTCCCGCAAGCGGGAGAGGGGAGCAGAACGCGCGGGCGATCGAGGCTTTGCGCGAAGACATTGGCCTCAGCGAGGCAGCGGCGCGGCAGATAGTCGAATACCTGGCGCGGGCACGGGCTTCGCTGGGGGCCTTGCCGACCCAGCAACGGCTGGTGATGGAGCGATTCTTCGACGAATCCGGCGGGATGCAACTGATCATCCATTCGCCCTTTGGCAGCCGGCTCAACCGTGCCTGGGGCCTGGCCTTGCGCAAGCGCTTCTGCCGCAGCTTCAACTTCGAGCTGCAGGCAGCGGCCACCGAGGACGCGTTGATCCTGTCGCTGTCCACCAGCCACAGCTTTCCGCTGGAGGAGGTCTGGCGCTACCTGCATTCCAACAGCGCCGAGCATCTCTTGATCCAGGCGATTCTCGATGCGCCGCTGTTCGGCGTGCGCTGGCGCTGGAATGCTTCTGCCGCACTGGCCCTGCCGCGCTACTCCGGGGGCCGCAAGGTGGCACCGCAAATCCAGCGCATGCGCAGTGAAGACCTGCTCGCCAGCGTGTTCCCTGACCAGGTGGCCTGCCAGGAGAACCTGGTGGGCGAGCGCGAGATTCCCGATCATCCGCTGGTGGCTCAGACCCTGGATGACTGCCTGCACGAGGTCATGGATACCGAGGGCTGGTTGGCCCTGCTCCGGCGAATGGAGCGGGGCGAAGTGGAACTGGTTGCCCGCGACCTGCCGGCGCCTTCGTCCCTGGCGGCGGAAATCCTCGGCGCGCGACCCTATGCCTTTCTCGATGACGCACCGCTGGAAGAGCGCCGTACCCAGGCCGTGCAACAACGTCGCTGGAGCGATCCGGAGTCTGCCGACGATCTGGGCGCGCTGGATAGGGAGGCCATCGCGGCCGTGGCCGAAGAAGCCTGGCCACAGGTGCGCGATGCCGATGAGATGCACGAGGCCCTGCTGGCTCTGGCGTGCGTGACCCAGGCGGAGGTGGACGCCAATGATGACTGGGCAGGCTGGCTCACCCAACTGGCCAAGGCGCGCCGCGCCGCGTGCATGCACCTGGACGGCGAGCCCCCCTTGTGGCTGGCGGCCGAGCGTGTGGAACAGTTCCGCGCGCTCTATCCAAGAGCTGTCCGCAAACCAGCCATTGCCGCGCCGGAGGGTTTTACCGCCGCGTGGGAGGCTGAGGCCGCCCTGGTGGAAGTGGTGCGAGCCCGTCTCGGCGGGTTTGGTCCGCTGACCTTGTCGAAGCTGGCGGCCGACCTGTACCAGAGCCCGGCGTCGCTGACCATCGCCCTGGCGAGCCTGGAGCGCGAGGGACAGGTGCTGCGTGGCCGCTTCACTCCCGGCACGGCAATGGAAGAGTGGTGCGAGCGCCATCTGCTGGCACGTATCCATCGCTACACGGTGCGGCGTCTGCGCCGGGAGATCGAACCGGTGGAGCGAGCCGATTTCATGCGCTTCCTGTTCGACTGGCAACGTGTTGCCGCCAATGCCCAGGTGCGCGGCGCCGAAGCGCTGGCCGGGGTGCTGGGCCAACTGGAAGGCTTCGAGGCGGCGGCTGGCGCATGGGAAAGTGAAATTCTCCCCAGCCGGGTGGCTGACTACGGCATCAACTGGCTGGACGACCTCTGCCGTGCCGGCCGGGTGGTCTGGTGTCGCCTGGGCGGGCGCGGCAGAACAGTCGCGGGGCCGGTGCGCGGCACCCCCATTCTGTTGCTGCCGCGCAAGGGCCTGGCCCTCTGGCGTGCCTGCTTGCAGGACGGACCGGCACCCGAGCCCTCCGCCCGCGCTGAGCGTGTGCGCCAGGTCCTGGCCAGTCTGGGTGCGCTGTTCTTCGATGAGCTGATGGACGAGGCCCACCTGCTGCGTAGCGAGTTGGAGGATTGCCTGGGCGAGCTTGTGGCCCTGGGCCTGGCCAACGCCGACAGTTTCGCCGGCCTGCGTTCGTTGCTGCTTCCGGCGGCGCGTCGCAGCCGCCATGACCGCCGTGCGCGCCTGGCCCTGGCCAACATGCAGGATGCCGGGCGTTGGGCGCTGTTGCGTGGTAAGGCGGAGGAGGGCAATGGCAAGGTCCCGGCCGAGGCCCTGGACCATGTCGCGCGGACCCTGCTGCGTCGATATGGCGTGGTGGGCTGGCGTCTGCTGGAGCGCGAGGCCGACTGGCTGCCGCCCTGGCGCGACCTGTTGCGGGTCTTCCATCGCCTGGAAGCGCGCGGCGAGATTCGTGGTGGTCGCTTCGTGGCGGGCACCTCCGGCGAGCAGTTTGCCTTGCCGGAGGCCGTCGGCCTGCTGCGAGAGGTGCGCAAGCGCCCGCTGGAGGGCAGCCTGGTCGCCCTGTCCGCGTGCGACCCGCTGAACCTGGTGGGCACTCTGCTCAACGGCGCCAAGGTGCCGGCGGTGGCAGGCAATCGTCTGTTGTTTCGTGACGGCGTGCCGGTTGCAACGCTGGTGGCGGGCAAGGTGCGCCTGTTGCAGGACGCCGATCCGTTCACCGCCAATGAATGGCGCGCGGCGCTGATACGCCAGCCGGCAGCTACGCCGCTGGGGCAGCAGTCGAGACGGGCGCGGATGCCGTTGTAGGTACTGGTTGGGCACTTACCGTGTAGGGGCTAGTTCATTGGCTCTGTCTGCATGACGGGTTGCAAGCAGATGCATTACCCGTAGAGCTGGCTTGCCAGCGAATGGCCCCGTTTCGCTGGCAAGCCAGCTCCTACAAGGGTCTTGGCCCGCTGGTAAATCTCTCGCCCCTACAGAAGGTCGCCTCCTCCCAGTTGTGCACCTAAGCGCTTGTAATAGCTCAGAAATTGACCCAATCCAAGGGGCCCCCGCCGGACCTGGCGCCTGGCCATCTCCCGACAGCTTATCCACAGCTTCATCCACCGTTTTTGTGGGTATGCACCGATCAGCCTTCGCCGGACTTATCCACAGCCAGCAAGGGGGCCAGCAGGGCGCACATGCTGCGCCAGTGGGAGCCCTCCCAATACAGGCGGTCACAGGTATCGCAACTGAGAAAGCGCGAATAGAGCGCACCGATGCGCGGCGGCAGGCGAGGGCGGGCGAGCTCCGGGGTGATTTCCTGCAGCGGGTGATTGCAGTGCAGGCAGAGGCTGAAGGGATTGGCGCTGCGGGCCAGATCGAGGCGTTCGAACAATTCGCGAAGCTGCAGCGAGGGCTTCAGCGCATGTACGTAGCAGCCGTGGGTGATGATGCGGCGCTTGAGCAACTCGCGGTCGCGGGTCAGCACGATGCGCCCTTCGTGGGCGGATATCTCGGCAATCTGGCCGTCCTCGAAGCCGTTGTCGTAGAGGGTGTCGAAGCCGCACATGCGCAGCAGGCTGGCTAGGCCGCCGAGGTGGGCGTCGGCGACGAAGCGCAGTACCCGCAGCGGTCGGGTACGGACCTTGAGAAGCGGGCTGATATCCAACGCCTCGAACTTGGGATAGACCGCCACTCGGTCGCCATCGAGGATCACCCGCTCGAAGCCCACCGACTCGCCATTGAGCAGCACCAGTTCCACTTCGGTGTGCGGCACGCCCAGCGCCTCGATCATGTGCTTGACGGTGGCCGCCCGCGCACAGGCGCACGTGAATGCCTGCCGGCGCCGTTCAGCGGGCAGGAAGTCATTGAGCTCTTCATAGAAACGGAATGTGGCCCTGACCATGGGGAAGAGTATGGCAGGCGCTGGCGCGCCCTCCCGGAAGAGGGCGCGCGGCCATTCACTTGGGCTGGGCGACGACCCGCAGGTAGGGCTTCAGGGTCTTGTAGCCGTCGGGGTACTTTTTCTTCGCATCTTCGTCCGATACCGAGGTCGGGATGATCACGTCATCACCCGGCCGCCAGTTCACCGGCGTCGCCACCGTGTGCTTGGCGTTGAGCTGCAGCGAGTCCAGCAGGCGCAGCACCTCGTCGAAGTTGCGACCGGCGCTCATGGGGTAGACCAGCATCGCCTTGACCTTCTTGTCCGGGCCGATAATGAACACCGAACGCACCGTGGCGTTATCCACTGCGGTGCGCGGGCCCGCGCTGGCATTGGGGTGGATCATGTCATAGAGCTTGGCCACCACCAGGTTCTCGTCGCCGATCATCGGGTAGTTGACCGCATGCCCCTGGGTTTCCTCGATGTCACCGACCCACTTGCGGTGATCGCTGACTGGGTCCACGGACAGGCCGATTACCTTGGTATTGCGCTTGTCGAACTCGGGCTTGAGCTTGGCCATGTAGCCCAACTCGGTGGTGCAGACCGGTGTGAAGTCCTTCGGGTGGGAGAACAGAATGGCCCACTGGTCACCGATCCACTGGTGGAAATTGATCGTGCCTTCGGTGCTGTCCACGGTGAAATCGGGCGCTTCGTCACCAATGCGGATTGCCATGTACGTCCTCCTTTCTGTCTGGCTGGAAGGGGCCGCCAACCCACGGCGGCTATCGCGGCAGGTCCATCGGCCTACCGGGGCTGAAAGTATAGGCCGGCCTCCCGGGCCTGCCCGGCGGACATTGGATCAGTGGTCATGCGCCCCGGTCCGGGAGTGCTATTCCTACCTTGTGGAGGTCGTCGGAAGCTCGCTGTCGACAGGGCCCGTGGCGCATTGCGCCAGATGGGCATGCATGGCGGGAAGAGTGGCGGCCCTTTTCCGGTGCAATGATTTCCGCAATCCCGACCGTCGCCCTGCAATCCAACAGGAGCGAGCACATGGCTACGTTCATCACGCTGGCGAGCTTCACCGATCAAGGTATTCGCAGCGTCAAGGATTCCCCGGATCGGTTCGTCGCCTTCAAAGGGTTGGCCGAGCAGCTTGGCCTTTCGGTCAAGACTGTCTACTGGACGGTAGGCAGCTACGACCTGGTGTTGATAGTCGAGGGGGACGAGGAAGCGGCGACCACGCTGCTGCTCAAGACAGGCCAGTTGGGTAATGTAAGGACGCAGACATTGCGCGGTTACTCGGAGCAAGAGTTCCGGCGCCTGCTTAGCGGCCTCTAGCACGTCCCGCCAACGAATGGGGAGCAGCACCGGTGGCCGCTCCCCCCGGGGTTCAAAGCGCGGCGGCTGCCTCGAGCGGGTACAGGACGTCGAGTTTGTCGACGTCGATATCGTCCGTCCGGACAGCAGATGAGTGGCCGATGGCATGGGCGAGGCAGTGCTAGCGTTAGAGGAGGGGAGGTGCCGGCCTTGGGGGTCGCGCCGTGCCCTTGCAGCAAGGCCATTCGACCACCACCTTCGCTCCCGAGCCCGGTGCCGTGCGGCACCGCCGGTAGGTGTGCGGCCTTGCAATAACCCATAAACCCGCACGGAGGTGACTGCCATGGCCCGTACAACCCCCATCAGCCATTACCGCAATATCGGCATAGTGGCCCACGTGGATGCCGGCAAGACCACCACCACCGAACGGGTTCTTTACTACACCGGGGTCAACCACAAGATGGGCGAGGTGCACGATGGCGCCGCGACCATGGACTGGATGGTGCAGGAGCAGGAACGCGGCATCACCATCACCTCGGCAGCCACCACTGCGTTCTGGAGCGGCTCGCGCAAGCAGCTCGACAAATTCCGCATCAACATCATCGACACCCCCGGACACGTCGACTTCACCATCGAGGTGGAGCGTTCCCTGCGCGTGCTGGACGGTGCGGTGGTGGTGTTCAGTGGCGCCGACGGCGTGGAGCCGCAGTCCGAGACGGTCTGGCGCCAAGCCGACAAGTACCACGTGCCGCGCATCGCCTACGTGAACAAGATGGACCGCGCCGGTGCCGACTTCCTGCGCGTGGTGGAGCAGATCAAGAAACGCCTCGGCCACACGCCGGTGCCGATCCAGTTGCCCATTGGCCAGGAAGAGAACTTCAACGGCCAGATCGACCTGATCCGCATGAAGGCCATCTACTGGAATGACGCCGACCAGGGCGCCAGCTTCCGCGAAGAAGAAGTCCCCGCCGAGCTGCAAGAAGAGGCCCGCCACTGGCGCAACGTCATGCTCGAAGTGGCCGCCGAGGCTAACGAGGAGTTGATGACCAAGTACCTCGACGAGGGTGATCTGAGCGAGGAGGAAATCAAGACGGGCCTGCGCATCCGTACCTTGTCCTGCGAAGTGGTGCCGGCAGTGTGCGGTTCCTCCTTCAAGAACAAAGGCGTACCGCTGGTGCTGGATGCGGTGGTGGAACTGCTGCCGGCACCCACCGAGATTCCGTCCATTCGCGGTACTCACCCGGACGACCCGGAGAAAGTAGACGAACGCCACGCCGACGACACTGAACCCTTCTCGTCACTGGCTTTCAAGATTGCCACCGACCCCTTCGTCGGCACCCTGACCTTCGTTCGCGTCTATTCCGGTGTGTTGAACTCCGGTGATGCCGTGCTCAACTCGGTGAAAGGCAAGAAGGAGCGCGTCGGCCGCATGGTGCAGATGCACGCCAACCACCGCGCCGAAATCAAGGAAGTACGCGCCGGCGACATCGCCGCACTGATCGGCATGAAGGACGTCACCACCGGCGACACCCTTTGCGATCTCAACAAACCCATCATCCTCGAACGCATGGATTTCCCCGAGCCGGTGATCTCCATCGCCGTCGAACCCAAGACCAAGGCCGACCAGGAAAAGATGGGCATCGCCCTTGGCCGCCTGGCCCAGGAAGACCCGTCATTCCGGGTGAGGACGGATGAGGAGACCGGGCAAACCATCATCTCCGGCATGGGCGAGCTGCATCTGGACATCATCGTCGACCGCATGAAACGCGAGTTCAACGTCGAGGCCAATACTGGCAAGCCCCAGGTGGCTTACCGCGAGACCATCCGCAAGACTTGCGAGATCGAAGGCAAGTTCGTTCGCCAGTCCGGCGGCCGTGGCCAGTACGGTCACTGCTGGATTCGCTTCGCTCCTGCGGACGAAGGCCAGGAGGGGCTGGTCTTCATCAACGAGGTGGTGGGCGGCGTCGTCCCCCGCGAATTCGTCCCGGCCATCCAGAAAGGCATCGAGGAGCAGATGAAGAACGGCGTGCTCGCTGGCTATCCGCTGATCGGACTGAAGGCCGCCGTGTTCGACGGCTCCTACCACGATGTTGACTCCAGCGAGATGGCCTTCAAGATCGCTGCCTCCATGGCCACCAAGCAGCTCTCGCAAAAGGGCGGTGCCGTGTTGCTGGAGCCGGTGATGAAACTGGAAGTGGTGACGCCGGAGGATTACATGGGCGACATCATGGGCGACCTCAACCGTCGCCGTGGCCTGATCCACGGCATGGACGATGGCGTGTCCGGCAAGATCATCCGCGCTGAGGTTCCCTTGGGCGAGATGTTCGGCTACGCCACCGACGTGCGCTCCATGTCGCAGGGCCGCGCCAGCTTCTCCATGGAGTTCGCCCGTTACGCCGAAGTGCCGGCGAGCATCGCCGAGGCCATTGTGAAGAAGTCGGGTTAGTGCGGCCAATGGGGCAGGAAAAGCCAATTCATTCTTGCGACATTCCACCAAAAG